>NZ_DATHKG010000181.1:0-129290 GCF_035489435.1 Flavitalea sp. | reverse complement strand
GTTACCGCGTTCATAAGGTCCATACAATGCTATTTCTTCTTCGTCATCTATTATACCGGGCCATGCAGCAAATACTTTCACCAGATTCACATTAAGATCACTTGCGAGTTGCAATACCATCTTCATCATGGCCAGGTTGTTTTCTCTGTCTTCCATGAATCTGCCGGTGAAATTGGACATGCTTTCAATAGCACAGATTGGAATGCCTTCTCCGGCAGACACTTCCCTGATCCTGGCTCTATCTTTTGTGCCAAGGTCAAGCGGTGAGGCTATTGGCCTTTTAGTTTCGATTGCCAGTGCATCAAATCCAAGTTCTTTAGCTTTGTATATTTGTTGTTCTACGGATAATGCTTCACCAGCATAAAATAATCCGGAATATGTAACTGATAGTAATGCATACTTGAAATCGCTCATAATATATGTTTTTAGAAAAGTACTTAATATTGATTTTAACCGGCGGCTTCAGCTATTCCGGCAATGTCTCTTTCATTATTCTTAAAAAATTTCCACCCATAACCTTGGCAACATTTTCATCTGAATACTTGCGTTCATAAAGCATGTCGATAAACCTGCTGCACTGCTCGTACTTGGTTAATTTTTCAATTTCGCCTCCCGGAAAAGCACCGGTTGAATAACCTGGAATAAAATTGGGACTTGGATTTCCTTTATCATGACCAAGCCAGCCAACACCCACATGGTCTATGCCTACCAGGTTGGCTACATAATCAATGATATCTGCACACATTTTATAAGTTGTTTCGCCTTCTGTATAGCGCATACCCATAAGTCCACCGGTTTTTGCTATGGCTTTGATCTCATCATCCGAATGTTGCAGTGGTGTATTAATAAACTTTTGCGGATTCTGATGCGATGAAACTATCGGTTTAGTGGAAACTTCTGCAGCATGATAGATACCATTCGCCGAAAGATGTGAAACGCCGACCATCATACCAAGACGATTTAATTCCTGGACAACAGAGACCCCAAACTTTGACAGCTTACCTGCCATTTTACCTTCGCCAATTCCATCAGCCACCTGGTTGCGGCCATTATGGGTTAACTGTAATCCCCTGACACCGAGACGGAAAAAATTTCTCAAAACAGCCAGGTCACATCCCGGATAATATTCCGTCGGTTCCGGATCAACTTCGATGGATGCCGCACCTTCCATATCCAGGAAGAACTTTACATTATTCGGATTGAAAGCGGTCGGAACATCTTTTTTGGTAAGAATGAGTGAGGCCTTTCCGTTTGTTTTTGCAATTTCTGTATGGAACATATCGATAACTCTCAGCGCGCCTTCAAGTACCTGGTCGCTGCCCTGTCTTTCTGCGGTGGAATCTCCGGTAGCCGGCATTACATAAACACTTATTCCGCCTTCCAGCAATCTTGGTAAAAGAAAATCTCTTAATGGAGAGTTTTGTTCTTTCTTTTTTAGTTTGAACCGCGCATTAAATTCCCATATATCAGCATGACCAATAACAATCGCATAATCCTTTGGACCCTTTCTCACAGGTGCTCCGACCACAGGTGTTCCGACCACACTTGCAATAGCCGGCATGCCGATCGACATTCCAGCAGATACTATACTGGTTTTTACTAAAAAATCTCTTCTGTTGAATTTCATAATTAATCGTTATAGATTATCTTTAATAAATTTGTTGTAACTGCTTTTTATTAACCAATTGTTATTGAAAAACTAACTGTTGTTTATATCACTTAGTAGCCGGGATTTTGCTTAAGAATATCTGAACCCATAATGTCTATCTGCACCTGTGGCAAAGGCATGTACTCATTTGTTCCTTTTTTGAATACCGTATTATTCAGGTAAGAACGTTTTGTTTGTTCAACCTGGAGATAGGCATTTATTGTTTCAGCAGCAACACCCCAGCGTACAAGGTCAAAGAATCGATGGCCTTCCATAGCCAGTTCCAGTCTGCGTTCGAATTGAACCGCCTTCTTTGCATAATCCTTGTTTGGGAATGACAGATATGGTTTGACCAGGTAATTTGCTGCCGGGCTGCCGTCGGTTTTTGTAACCACACATTTACCGGCCCTGTCTCTTACCCTGTTTACTAATTGTAAAGCCTTGGGTAAGTCATTTTCTTCAACAGCTACTTCTGCTCTCAAAAGAATAATATCTGCAAAACGTACTACACGAATATTGTTTGCTGTAGATGTATTGTTTTGAGACAAACTCGCACGTTCACTTTGATAATAAACATTCTTTTTGGGAGCGTAGGGTCCGCCGAAACTTTGATTGCGCACCCAGTTACTTCCACCGAATACACCCCAGTCCAGGTAGGGGATCCCTCTGCGACCTATTGTCCAGTCAAGCCTTGGATCCAGTGTTCCGGTATAAGGATCAAAAGGTTGAGTGGCTAAAATGCCCTGGTCATTTTTTACATCTATATTATTATAGGTATCGAGTAATGGAAGCCCGTTGACATCAGTCTTAAACGCATTTACGAGATTCTGTGAAGGTTGAAAAAAGCCACAACATCTGCCCGGGCCATTATTCCTTGTATAATTCAATGCATCACCGAGGTTACCATTCTGTCCGTTGCCGCCATCGTTTACAGACATCTGCACTTCAAAAACTGATTCCGAATTATTTTCTGTGGCACTTTTAAAATTGTCGTGATAGCAGTCTGTCAAACGGTAAGGACCTTTGTCGATCACATCATCAAGCAATACTTTGGCCTTTGCATAATCATGCTGGAACATATAGACCTTTGCAAGAACCGCTTTGGCTGTCCAGCTTGAGGCTCTCGCAGGCTGTATTTTTGTGGGTGAAAGATTATCAGCTGCATATTGAAAATCGGCGACAATCAACGGCCAGATGTCCTTGTCGTTTGGCACCATGAAATCTGTTACATTTTCATCAAGATATGGCACATTGTTCCATATTTTCTTTGCTTCAAAATGATACCAGCCTCTCAAAAATCTTGCTTCACCTGTTGCCTGTTTAACTTCCGCAGCGGTCATGTCCGTTGTTTTGGCAATAAGACGCAACACATCATTGCTTCTCGAAACACCATCATAAACCGCAACCCATTTATCGTTATGGGGCGCTGCTTCCGGTTGTCCGAGATGACGTTCGATGGTTGTCAGGATTGCCTGGTCAGCAGGTTCGCTTCCTTTGTAAGCATCGCCGGCAGTTAAACTTCCATAGATCCAGTTACTTGCGGGGGAGAAGCTGGCGGTTGTTCCCGATCCAACGCCATCCAACAAACTATATGCACCAATAAGTACGGCATCAACACCTTTCTTATTCGAAAGGGTTGTTTCGTTTGCAGTACCTAAGGGAACTTTTTCGAGATAGCTCTTGCTGCATGAAGAAGCAAAGCTCAATGTGATAATAGCAATGACTATTAAATATTTTCCTTTCATATCAGTTAAATTAATTTTGTCCTGTTTTCTTTAAAGACTGACGTTGATTCCCATCTGGTAAATTTTGGAAGCAGGATAAACACCCTGATCTATTCCCATTTGTGAAGTGGTTCCACTGCCGGTAAAGTTTACTTCAGGATCTAATCCGCTGTAATTCGTTATGGTAAACAGGTTTTGGGCCTGTAGATAGATCCGCACTCTTTCAAATCCGATCCGCGTAAGCATCTTTGAAGGAAGGGCATATCCTATCTGCAGCACCTTCATGCGCAGATAAGAACCGTCTTCAACAAAATAACTGGAAGGCAACAGGCTTCTGCTGTCACTCGCATCCAGTATTGGAAGAACAGCATTCGGATTGTCAGGTGTCCAGGATTGATTAAGCATTCTGAGACTTCTGTTATTTCCCAATTCATTGAAGTCGGTCAGACGCCGTACAAAACTGATCATATCATTTCCCTGCACACCCTGGAAGAACATTGTCATATCGAAGTTCTTATAGCCGAGGTTTATATTTAACCCATAAGTGAAGTCCGGATGCGGGTTTCCGATCCAGGTTCTGTCTGCATCACTGATCAGTCCATCACCATTTACATCGCGGTATTTGTATTTTCCAACACCTGTTGTTACGCCGTTGTTTACTTCTGCATAGCCAGGATATGGTGCATGTTCCTGTACTTCCTTTTCATTTTGAAAAATGCCATCTATCGCAAGGCCATAAAACGAATAAATAGGATATCCTGCTGCAGACCGTGCATAACTGTAACTGCGTATAAGTGGTGATATCAATGCTTCATTGTTGTTGCCACTTAAAGAAATAATCTGGTTTCTATAGGTTGATACGTTTCCACCAATTTCATAAGTGAACTTGCTTTTGCTGGGGTTTCGAAAAGTAACACCAACGTCAACACCCTTGTTGCTCATTGAACCTACATTAACAAAAGGTACAACAGCCTCACCTTGTGTTGCGGGCAGGCGAACCTGGTATAACATGTTCGAAGTGTTACGTTCATACCAATCCACAGTGAAACCTAACCTTCCGTTGAGCACAGTAGCATCTATCCCGATATTTGTTTGCGTGGTTGTTTCCCATTTCGCATCCGGATTGCCATAACCCTGTGTATCGAAGCCGGCAAGAACACTGGTATTGGTACCGTTCATATCGTATGAAGAAGTGGAAAGACTTGTGCGGTAAGTGGTAAAGCCATTATAGTTGCCAATTTCCTGGTTACCTGTTTGTCCCCATGCACCACGAATGTTTAAATTATCAAGCCATTCTATATTGCTCATAAAGCTTTCTTGCGAAATACGCCACCCTGCGCTGAACGCCGGGAACATACCATACCTGTGATTCTGGCCGAACCTTGAAGAACCGTCACGTCTTAATGTTGCTTCCAGTAAATAACGGTCTTTGAATTTGTAGTTTACCCTGCCAAACAAAGAAAACAAAGCCCATTCAGAACCATTTCCACCATTATTAAGAGCAACTGATCCTGCATCAAGATACATATAGTCAGGATCCTCACTTATAAAGCCATCCCTTGAAGCCTGAAAAGATTTCAATGAACTTTCAATAGCTTCTGTTCCTAACAATACCTGCAGGTTGTGGTCATCATTAAAGGCAACTTTATAGTTCAAAGTATTTGACCAGGTTGTGGTAAATTCAGTTGATTTCGAGTTTGTCAATCTGTTCAGGCTCAGCGGTGCGGAGTGTTCCAGGTTAACAAGGTCATAAATATTGCCTTCAATGCTTTGGTAGTCAAAACCGAGACTTGATCTTGCCGTTAAATTTTTTAGCAGGTCAAGCTCTACATACAAGTTTCCAAATACCTTACTGTTCGTTGATGAATTATCCTTGGCGCGGTCCAGTTGACCAACCGGGTTTTGAGCTGAACCAAATCCTGAAGCTCTTGTCCCGGCATAATTGCCCTCTATATCGTACACCGGCATTATACTCGGCATACGGTATGCATTGCCAACAGGATTTGCATCACTGTTATTAACTGATGAGTTACTGAAAAATCCAAGATTTTTGGACTGGCCAACTTCAAGGTTTTCTCCGACTTTAATTTTCTTCTTGATTAAAAATTCAGTGTTTGCTCTAAGCGAAAAGCGATCAAAGGAGGTGAACTTTATTACCCCTTCCTGGTTAAAATAATTGATTCCAAATGCATATCTGCCTTTATCAGTACCACCGGATGCACCCAGATTATATTCCTGTATGGGAGCCGCGCTTTCGATGATTTCATCGAACCAGTTTGTACCCGCTTTATTTGCTTTGGTGATCTGGTATATATTATCAGCAGAGAAATTGTATAAATTCGGATTTGTAGCCGGATCACCTTCGAAGAGACCATATCTTGTTCCAGCAAGCAGATAGTCTGGAATAACAGGATTTACTCCATTGCCAAATTGTGCATCGAGCGGATTTCCATTTGTGAGTTGTTTTGCATTTCGCAATGAGGTCCATCTTAAATTCGCAAAACTGAGCGGGTCTATGATCACGTCTATCTTTTTTGCGCTATTGGAAGTTTGAATTCCATAACGTGCATCGAACGTAAGCTTTGATTCACCGGCCTTGCCTTTTTTAGTAGTGATGATGATAACTCCATTTGCAGCTCTCGATCCATAAATAGAAGCTGCAGATGCATCTTTCAATATCTGCATTGATTCTATATTATTAGGATTGATATTGTTTAAACCACCTTTGGTTGGTACCCCATCGATAACATACAATGGTTCATTATTATTTATCGTGCCGAAACCGCGGATGCGCACGGTTGGTTCACCACCCGGAGCGTTGTTTGTTGTTACCGTTACACCCGGCGATCTGCCCTGCAGTTGCTGGGCTACATTTGCGGATGATACTTTATTTAGTTCGTCAGCATCTATAGATACTACTGATCCTGTAATGTCTCTTTTTGATTGACTTGAATACCCAGTAACAACCACCTGGTTCAGCGAAGAAAACTCTTCCACCATACTCACTGTCAGATTCGTTTTAGAATCTACTTCCACTTCATTAACCTTGTAACCAACATAAGTGAAAACCAATATTCCATTCTCAGGTACCCGGATAATAAATCTGCCTTCCGAATCAGTCACTGTACCTGCCTGACTATTTTTCAGTTTTACACTTACACCTACCAGTGATTTGCCCTGTGCGTCAGTTACGCTTCCTCTCACAACTATTTCTTCAATACCCGGGACAGATAATGCCGATATGGGTTTAAGGTTTGAATGTTCTTTAGTGACTATTAATATCCTGTTATCAATTTGCTTGTACTGTAGGTTTGTATTGAGGAGTATTAATTTTAACAAAGATCCGACGGTATGTTTTTGTGCCGAAATACTGATGTTCTGTATCTGTGCAACATCCTGATTCCTGTACATAAATGTGAATGAGGTCTTTTTCTCAATCAGCCTGAATACCTCAATTATGGATTTGTTCTTCAATTCCAGAACAATATCAACCTTATCCACATCCTGGTAAGCCCTGGTTGCTTCGCCAAAAATCTGTATCGGTAAAGGAGAGATGAGTAACAATATCAGTCCCGTTTTTATCAAAACACTGAGGAAGCTGTTTTTGATTGACCGGGTATTCGCAATAGCAGAATCTATAAGGGTTCTTTCCCTTTGATTATCTTCGAAAAAAAACATAGTTTTGGTGTCGTTTTAGTGATTAACATGCCAGCCACGGCTTTTGATTTAAAACGTAAGCCATTGAACCGATGTCCGTCGGCTAATAGCTTCCCTGAATTAATTGCAAACTGCAATTCCTTCAGGGTTTTTTTATGGTGGACATTTAAACAGACTTTTGCGTGCCTTTAGTTGTTTAACCGCTGTTTGAGAGGATATTCCCATAAATTGTCAGTTTAGTCAGGTTAACTAATTATTTTCTGCTTTTAATTAATATTGAGTCTTTATTATTCTTATAATTAAATGTGGCTGCGTTGAATTCGCAAATGCTTAATAAAATCTCATCGAGCTTTTCATCAATTTTTAACGTTGTTGTAAATCTGTTGTTCTTCATAGCTGAATCTCCGAAAGCGATGTTTACATTAAAACGTTCTTCCAGTATTTCTGCCACTTCACTAAATGTGACATCGTCGAGCAACAGATCCTGCTCTTTCCATCGCAGATAGGTCTTAGCGTCTACAGTTTTCTGAACAATCTTTGCATTAGGTTTAAAATATTCTATTTGCTCGTCAGGTCTGATAACACCGAGCGTTTTGTTTTTATCAGCAACTTTCACTTTGCCTCTGACAACGCTTACAGTTATATTCTGATCGGTGGGAAACGCTTTAATGTTAAAGGCTGTACCTAACACGGTTGTTGCGAGCTCTCCTGTGTGAACTATGAATGGTTTGGACGGATTATGTTTTATGTCGAAGAAAGCCTGGCCTTCCAGGTAAACTTCCCTGGTTGCAGCTCCATCAAAGGATGATGGATAGTTTAGTTTACTTCCGGAACCAAGTATAATGGTGCTTCCATCAGGTAGCCGGAAAAAACGATTTTCTTTTGAAAGTTTATCAATGGTAGCGTAGGATGTTTCTGTTTTAGAATTCGGGCTCAAATAATAAATTGACCCTGTTAAAATGACGACTAATATAGCGGCAACACTCACCTTGTGCCATAATTTGATCACCCGTCCGCGTTGTCCGTTTCCTTCGGTCCTGGAAATTTCTTTTTTTATTGATGCAAATATTTCAACGCTAAGATCTTCCATCTCCTGGGTACTAACCTGATCTGTATCAACTGCCTGGGAGTCAAATAAATTATAATAAGCGAAGATAAATTGTTGCTCTTCTTTGGTTGCCTCGCCCTTGTTGTGTTTTCGCAATAATTGTAAAAAATCTTGCTTGTTCATATCTCCTAAAGCAGTTGGTTACATAAGGATGACCTTAAAAACACAATCGGTACTACTCCGGCAAAAAATAGTTTTAGAAAAACTTTTTAAGGTTTGTTCAGGAAGATTATTACTATAATAAAGAGATGGGATAAAGATACTTTTAGTTGTTCTATTGCTTTGCCCAGTTGGTTCTGTACGGTATTTCTTGAAATGGATAAGGATTTTGCTATTTCTTTGGTAGACTGATCCTGGTGGAAGCGGAGTTTGAAAATAAGCTGGCGTTTGGGAGGTAAACTATTTACAAGGGTGTCGTATGAAACAGCAAGTTCCTTATATAAGATATTACTGTCGGCCATGTTGAACTGAGCGGGCAAATTTTCGAGCATGTCAAAAAAAGGATGATTGTGCTTTTCCTTTTCAAGTAGTTTGAAAACCTGGTTACGAACTGCTATTGTGAGGTAGGCCGGAAAATTATCGATAACAAGGGATTCCCTGCGTAGCCATATATTTAAGAATATATCCTGCACTATATCCTTTGCCTGGTCACGGTTTCGGATGCGTTTACAGGCATCTGCAAATGCGCGGTTCCAGTGCTTTTGGTACAGTTCACCAAAAGCATTATCGCTTCCATTTTTAATTTGCAGAAACAACTCTTCATCAGAATTTGCCAGATCCTTCATCGTCTTAAAATGTAAATGCGGAGGCCGCAATCGTCTTAACCAAAATAATGAAAGTGTTCAATTTACGGGTTTAAGTTGATTTTTTAAAAAAGAAACATGTTGTATTTGATATAACACATATGAACCAAACCAAATTTATAGCTAACTGGTTAATGGGAGTCGCAGTAAGCACTAATGCTTAGCTACAAGCTTTTTGAGGAAACCTGGGATGAAATGGGAAATATTTTGCAATAATGCCAATACGAGGCCCGTTATGTATTTAATATTCAATATGTCAGTTCCCGATTGCGATCACGGACATCTGTTGTGTAAAGCCTATGAAAACGTTCCGTGAACATTCCCTTTCCTTCTGTGCTTACAGTTTTGCCACCTTATTCTGTCCAAATACAACAAGTGCACAGAAAGATTTTAAAACGGACCAGTATATACAGGAATTTTTCATTGGCGAAACGGTGTTCCTCCAGGAAAAACATGAAATTCAATTTACGCTGAAACCAATATTTGCAAGAAGAGTTGAGGGACGACAGTTATACATACCATTTGAAATTGAATACGGCCTTTCCGATCGTTTGCAGGCCTCTATAGAGATTCCGTATTTGTTTTCGTTCCCTTCAGATAGGAGGGCAAAAAGAGGTATGGGCGATACTGAGCTTTCTTTAATGTATAGTATTTAAAAAAACAGCCGTCTTTTTTCACTTTCTGCAGGGGCGAGTCTACCATTTCACACAGCAGGGGATGAGTTTAAGGAGGATGACGAAGTAATCTTCGAAAGTTTTGCACTGATCGGCCACCAAATGGACAAAGTACAGGTGCATGGCAATTTCGTAACCGAGTTTACAAGAAGTGATATTGAATTCAATTATGGAGTATCCTCTGTATTCAACTTTGGCCGCTTGAATGCAACCTTAGAAATAAGTGGAACCAAAGAAGATGAAAGGATATTTAATGTTAGCCCTGGTCTGATCTGGAACCATTTCGAGGCTTTGAATTTGGCATGGCAATCTACAAGAGTTTGACCCCGTCCACGTGGGATTGGGGTGTGATGGGCATGATCACCCGGGAATTCTCCATTTTGCGTCGGAAAAATAAACAAACCGACCTAACAAATTAATTTCCTATGCATAAGTTTAAAAAGCTCACGAGAGTGACTGTTGTGGTTGTAGTTCTGGTGTTGCTATTTAACATTCTGGGGCTTGTGTTTATAACGTACAAGTCTGATCAAAATGACGAAAGAGAAAATCTTGAGAAGCTATCGGAAAGCCAGCAAAAGCTTAGCCTCCAGATTGTTCAGCAAGAATTTTTAATTATTTCCCGGGAAGTCATGGACAATAATTCGGGAAAAACGGTTATAGAACGGCAGGACAGCCTGATCAGGCTATTTCAAAGTCAGGAAGAAATACTAAGAGAGAAGATTTCTGAATTTTCATTTGCGATGCTTTCTTTAAATCACTTAATTGAAGAAGAAACTCCCTTCTATACTAAAATAATAAGTATCATTAATCAATTGCGCGATTCGGAATTCAGTAAAATGCATTCAGGCCTCTTACAGGAATTGACAAACAATCAATATAACTACCAGGTAAAAATGCAAATCGCTGCCCAGAACCTAAGAGACTATGAAGAGTCTTTTACCAATAGCATTTATTGGATGAATTTTTTCATTTTAGGCTCTTTGATCTTATCCCTGATTATTCTGGCGCTAACGGTTATGAGCCCTGTTCTTAAGCAGAGTGTAAAAGATTATATCACGCTACAGTCATCATATGCAGCAATAAAAAAATCTGAAGAAGCATTAAAAAGAAAAGATCTGCTGTTGCATGCTGTCTCCTATGCAACTCATGAACTCATAAGCAGCAACGATTTCGCACAAGCAACTGCACAGGCTCTCAAACGATTTAGTATCACGATGGAATCCGATGAAATAAGTATTCATAAAAAAGAAACGGGTAGTGATGGTAGGTTATTTTCAAATCAGCTAATGAGCTATCATAAGAATAGCCTGGAAATAATATATAATGACCAGCAGTTTCAAAATGTATCTTTTAGTCATATGCCGTGGACTATTGATGAATTGTGTGAAAAAAACGTTTTTTGCAGTGCAGTCAGCGATTTGAAAGACGCTTCCAGAATATGGTTTGAACGCAAGAAGGTGCTTTCAATAGTAACAATACCTGTTTTCTCATCTGGTGCATTCTGGGGATTTGTCAATATTTATGATTGCAATCGTGTTCGTCAATGGGAGGATTCGGAAGTAACCATTTTGAAATCCTTATCAGTCACGTTTGGGTCAGTGATTGAACGAAAGGAATTACAGGAACGGTTGGTACATTCAAAAGAAGTTGCTGAAGCTGCCAGCAAGTGCAAAAGTGAATTCATGTCTAATATGAGTCATGAACTTCGAACACCAATGAATGGCATTATTGGCTTCACGGATCTCATTCTTACTACGGAGCTTAAATCCAACCAGAGAGAATATCTCAACAATGTTAAAAAAGCAGGGTATAATCTTTTAAATATTATCAATGATATCCTGGACTTTTCCAAAATGGAAGCCGGAAAGCTTTTACTGGATTCAACGGCTTTCAAGCTCGATGATTTAATCGAGGAGACAGCAGAAATATTGTCCCTGAAAGCATTGGAAAAGGGATTGGAAATTGTTTGTGTTATTGATCCATCACTTCCCTCATTGTTTACAGGTGATGCAGCAAGGATAAGGCAGATAGTAGTTAATCTGGTCGGAAATGCAATCAAGTTTACAGCCCAGGGCGAGATTGTGCTGAGCGTTAAAGAGATAGCCCCCGTCCATTTTGAAGATGGTAAGAAATACTTCAATCTGGCTATTTCTGTTAAAGACACCGGAATTGGAATTCCGGCAGATAAGCTTGGTGCAATCTTCGAAAATTTTACACAGGTTGATGCATCTACCACCCGAAAATTCGGAGGCACGGGATTAGGACTGACAATTTCAAAAGGTCTTGCAGCATTGATGTCCGGAACTCTGGAGGCAGAGAGTGAGTTGGGGAAAGGAAGCAAGTTTACTTTAACGCTCTCGTTAGAAGTCGCAAATGAACAACCTATAGTGATCCCTCCATGTAAACCAGTATTAAACAATGTATTGGTCGTAGACGATAATCAATCAAACTGCTTCCTGATGCAAAGCATCTTTGATCACTTTGGCATTCCGTGCAAAATATGTTATAGTGGAATGGAAGCCTTGGCACTTATTGAAAACGCCGTTGCCACTGGTCGGTTGTTTGACCTGATTGTAGCAGACCATCAAATGCCGGAAATGGACGGAATTTCCATGATAAAAAAGATTAAAACGATTTTAAAAGGCAATGCCGAGCCATTCATACTGATGTTGTCATCGCTGGACAGAACATTATTTCAGAGTGAGGCCGAAAATGCAGGTATCGATAAATTCCTGACAAAGCCTATTAAGATGCGTGAACTAAGCACGATTCTTTCAAAGATATTCAAGCCCTCCCCGAAACACGATGTTATTGAAATCAGGCCAGCCATTGAAAAAATGCCATCCCGGGGTGAAATAATGGTGGTAGAAGATGAGCCAATAAATATGCTATTGATTTCCGAAATTTTAAAAGCCAGGGGAATTAGTGTTCTGCAGGCGTTCAATGGTAAGCAAGCCTTAGAAATGTTGACGATATATGAACCGGCAATGATCTTTATGGACATTAATATGCCTGAAATGGACGGCATTACAGCTACCCGGATTGTCCGGAAAATGGATGAAAGGAAAGCAGGTATTTCTATTATCGCGTTAACTGCAGATGCGAGGGGGGAAGACAGGCAACTTTGCCTTGATGCGGGGATGAATGACTATATCTCAAAGCCGTTCCGGCTAGATGATATTGACAGGGTCTTAAGTAAATTTTTTCTGCCTATAAGTCTACGGGCGTAGGATTATTATACACTATGGATGAGCCACTCCTACAGTAACAGCAAGTCCAAAAGATCCGGCATTTCGTTGCAACTTAAACCATTTTATGATTGACTTCCAATGGGGCGGACAACAATGCATTGCAACGCTGTATGCATCGTTTTTCGGACACGTTTAACCATAGCTTTGGTGAAAACAGCGTCGCTCATCAAGCTTGATGTCATGTTTAATAATGCCGGTATTATGCCGATATCCCCACTCGACGATTTGAGTGTTGAGGACTGGGAGGAAATGATTGACATTAATATCAAAGGTGTACTTTATGGCATCACAGCAGCGCTTCCAGTTTTTCGTAAGCAGGGTTTCGGGCATATCATCAACTGCCTCTGTAGCTGGAATTAAAACTACACCGGGCATGTCTGTTTATTCAGGCACAAAGTTCGCTGTGCGAGCCATCTCTGAGGGCTTGTGCCAGGAAGCTGGCGATAAGCTGCGTGTTACGGTCATTATCCGAAAAAGGATTTCAGGGAGAATTGCTTGCAATATTGTGCAAATTTGTATAATATTGCAAATGATATCTGAATTTCCAAAAATCTCCGAAAATGAAACATAACCTAACGATTGCCGGCTTTTTACAGTAATCCTTTTTTCCGTTTACGGCTATTCTAAAATTATACCTATAGTTTCCCCGGTCATTGGGGAACCATGCAGGGTAAGATAGTCGCCGAATAATCAAAACATAGTAAAAAATAGCAACACCTATGCAAATCGAACACCTCGCAATTTGGGTCCGCGATCTGGAAGGCATGAGAGATTTTTATCTGAAATACTTCGATACAACTTCGGGAGAAAAATATGTAAATCCCGCTAAGCAGTTCACCGCTTATTTTGTTCTCTTCGGTAAAGGCAAAACACGACTGGAGTTGATGACCCGTCCCGATATTACCTCTATCGACGGAAAAAGAGGATTTAATATGGGGCTTGCCCACTTTACCATTTCAGTTGGCGGGAAAGACCAGGTCAATGCGCTGACAGAAAGGCTAAGAAAGGACAACTATACCATTTTTGGCGAGCCGAGGATAACAGGGGATGGATATTATGAAAGCGTTATCCTGGACCCCGAAGGCAATATTTTAGAAATCTCGGCATAAAGACTACCGGTGGAAATAACAACAATAATATTCGATTTCGGAGGCGTCCTGGTAGACTGGAACCCCCGGCACTTTTATCGCCGGGAATTTGGGGATGATGCCTCAATGGAAGTTTTCCTCGCCCATATCGGATGGGAAGAATGGAATCTTCAGCAGGACAAAGGCCGGTTGCTGGCGGAAGCTACCGAACTTCTCCAACGCCAATTCCCGGATTACCATTCAAAGATCCAGCTGTTTTATGAACAATGGGACAAGATGCTGAAGGGAGAGATTCCCGAAAATGTTGCACTTTTGCGGGAATTGAAGCTGAAGTATAAGTTATACGGATTAACGAACTGGTCGGCGGAAACCTTCCCGATAGCATTGAAAAGATTTTCCTTTTTTAAATTGTTCGATGGCATAGTTGTTTCCGGCGAAGAGAAGTTGGTCAAGCCGGATAAAAAGATTTTCAGGGTGATCTTAGAACGTTATCATTTAGATCCGAAAAGCACGCTCTTCATTGATGATAACCGGAATAATATCGATACCGCAAAAGGCATGGGCTTTTCTACAATTCATGTGTCAGAGCAAACAGATTTGAGACACGAGCTTCATGTTTCGGGTCTTCTCTAGCCCTGGATTGCAATGTTATTGTCTAATTCACAACAAACGTGATGTTAAAAGAAGAACGATTCAGTCATATCCTCAACCTTATTAAAAAGAAGGATAAAGCCAATTACGAATCCCTTGCGGGTGAACTGAACGTCTCTGAAGACACGATCAGAAGAGATATAGAATCGCTTCATAATAACGGCTTGCTCCTGAAAGTACGCGGCGGCGCCATATCCCTTTCAAAGAATCCGCTCAGCTTCCAGGATCGGACCCGGTACCAGTCAGAAGAAAAGAATATTATTGCCTTAAAAACGCTGCAGCTGATCAGGGAGGGGCAGACGGTCTTTATGGATGGCGGCTCGACCATCTGTGCAGTGGCGTCACATCTGACCGCCAATTCGAAGTTCAGGCTGGTAACCAACAATATGGCCCTGGTACCGATCATTTCTACATTCAGGCATATCGAGCTTATCGTGCTGGGGGGAATATATGATCGCGAGACGGCCGCTAACACGGGAGGACAGACCTGTGGCGAAGCCGCTAAATACATCGCAGACCTATTCCTGATGGGAACTTGTGCTCTCCAAAAAGACCTTGGCATTTCCGCCGTTTTTCAATCCGACGGTGAAGTAAAACAGCAAATGCTGAAAAACGCTGCTAAAACCATTGTCTTGGCCAATAATTCGAAATTAAATGTTACAGAGCATTATAAGGTTTGTGAATTAAAAGAGATCAAAGGATTAATCACAGACCTGCCTGCCGATGACCCCAGGCTCGATGACTTCAGAGGTCTGGGGATCCGGCTGATCTGAGCCACCTCTAAGCCACCTAATAAGGAGCGAAGAGTATTTAATAATTATTTTAGCAATTCTGCCGGAATTGCATCAATTGACCTGATCATAATATCCTTATAATAAATTTCTGCGCCTTCAGATTGTATCTGCAGTTTACCTTTTGCAAGCGGGCTTGCCTGCCCGTTATCCATTTGCCGGGAATGATATAATACCATCATCACTTTTCCATTTATCATATGTATACTTGTGTCACCGTGACAATAGAGATCAAGTGTGTTCCACTCACCGGAAGGCTTCTCGGCATCCAATCCTATCATGCAACGTCTTCCCACTTTACTGGTTGCACTGAAAGTATATAACTGTCCCGCAGGATTGTACACATATTCGCTGTCTGATTTTTTTATTGCCTTAACATCTTCCATACCACCTGCCACACCCCAATAATCGCCACTGTCTCCCTCCTGTATTTGAAATTCCTGGCTGCGCATCCATGCACCACCATCTGCTCCATGCTTACCCACGGCAAAGTATAGCAGCCCGCTGTCTTTTTTCTTTCCCTTTTTTTGTCCCCATGTTAAAGAGCCCCATTTAAACATTAATTGCAAATGAAAATTGTCGTATTCTTTTACAGTTGAGATGCCACCCCATTCCTGGCCTGAAATGCGGATAACTTTTTCTGCACCTTCATTCACTATACTGAAAACATGGTTGGGATCATTATTCAGCCCAACAGGTATATCACTCATCTTTTTTCCTGCATCATCACGGGGAGGAGCCAGGTAAGTATCCCAGCCGCTAAGGTCTTTGCCATTGAACAATTTTGTCCAGTCATTCTTTTGATGAAATGGATTGGTAAAACCCAATACCACTATGAACGGAAGCAAAAGAAACATCATCCATTTATACTGTTTCATTAAAAATTATTTTACTAAAGTTAGAGCAATTCTTTCCTTGTCCGTACCCTTGTACGGTTAAATTGTCTTAATTCCCGACGAGTTTCTGCTATGGCTTTGTGCCATGACGCGTAACGTCGATGTAACAATTAATCTACCTGAACTATATAAGAATTGAACTCTTTTACGAATTCATTTACTGTTTCCGGGTTTCGGCTTCCTATTACTGTAAATGAAAATCCACGCTTTAAATTAATTGATTCAGAAGTTCTGATGTTTAATTTTCTTGAATGGACAATAGCAAATAAATTACTATCATTAAATAAAGCCCATAATCTTATTATAGGTGAAGGATCATCCAGCCAATTTTCGTCTAACTGATAGCCAACAAAATGTTCACTATTAGATTCTTCAAATCCTGCACTTTTAAAATTGAATAAACTTATTAATAGTCAGGCTTGTATCCTGATTGATAATTTTTGAAAGAGAATATTCCGGGCTGGTACCTGGTTTAATATTTTTGATTGAGGTATAACCCACAAGTTCGGCTTTTAGACCCTGACTTGTTTCCACCCCTGCACGTAAATTCATTTTCTCAAGAACAGTTCCAAATATTTTCCCACGCCCTAAAAAATTATTTTTTAAACTAAATATATAGTTCTACATTTAAACTATAATTATAGTTTAAATGAAATCATTAACGAGAGCCGAAGAGCAGGTGATGAAAGTTTTATGGGAACTGGAAAACGGAGGACTCATGGAAATTGTTGAAGTCATGCCGGTTCCGCAGCCACATAAAAATACAGTGGCTACAATTTTGAAAACACTTGTTGACAAGGGTTTTGTAACTACCGAGAGCATCGGCAGGTTCTTTCGTTACTATCCATCCATTTCCAGGGAAGACTATTCTTCAAGTACATTAACGAATGTAGCCAAAGGCTATTTCCAGGGATCCTTTAGCAATGTGATCTCATTTTTGGTTGATGAAAAAAAATTATCAGTACAGGAAATCGAGCTGCTGCTGAATCAACTTAAAAAGTCAAAAAAATGAGCTCAATCTTCATCTTTTTGCTAAAGGTTGTGATCTGTTCGGGGATCTTCTATATCTACTATTTTATTTTTCTAAGAAATAAAAAACTACATCATTTCAATCGTGCTTTTTTATTGCTTTCGATACCAGGCTCATTGTCGATTCCTCTCCTCAATTGGAGAATCTATTCTTTAGAAATCCTTCCATCCCATGACCCAGGTGCAAGCCCATACTCCCAAACCTATGTAGATAGTGTCGTTTCGTTTTCATGGGAGGCTGCGTTGGTGGTTGCTTTTGTAGGGTTGGGATTTGTATTGTTAGTAAGTCTCATTGTCAGAATATGCCGAATGATGATATTAGTGAAAAGGCATTTTATTCAACCCATGAACGGCTTTTATTTTATTGAATCGGATCTTGAGCAAGCACCTTTTTCTTTTTTTGATAAATTATTTTGGAAGAAAACTATTTCTGTTGAAGAACCGGCAGGTGAACGGATCTTTATGCATGAACTGGCGCATATACGTCAACGCCATAGCCATGACAAATTATTTACACAATTAGTTTGTTGCATTTTTTGGGTGAACCCGTTTTACTGGCTTATTCAGCGAGAGTTATCGATGGTGCATGAATTTCTTGCCGATGCAGCTTCCATTGATGAAGGCGATTCGGAAACATTTGCGCAAATGCTGCTACGTTCGGTGAACAATGGACAGTATTTGAGTCCTTCGCAAGCATTCTTCAATTCCTCCGTACAACGTCGACTTACGATGATTAGTTCCTCCCAAAAAACCGGTTATTCTTTCGAAAGAAAGTATTTGATCATTCCTATTCTTATCCTGCTTTCAACCATATTATCGTGTACAATTACACGAAAAATGATGAATGCGACGCAGATGTATTCTATGAAACCCAGTGATGTTCCGGAAAAGCCACTTACTGCACAATTAAAACCTGCTGCACCTGAAATTGAAAAACCCAAAACAAGTTCTACATCACATCCAAAACCGAGCACTACGAAAAAGGACACTAAAGTTGAGTTCACGCATCTAAAATTTCCAGAAAAAAATTCATCACCACCAGGAAAGAACGACAAAAGCGATGGGGCTCTTTCGCCAGGAGAAATCATTGGAATAAAGAGCGGTAACTCCAGCGATGGCGCGGGCAAAAAAGAATATTCAGAACGGTACAGCACCAAACCAAGGGTTTCTTCAGAAAAATCTAAAGAAAGTACCATCAAAAGATCTTTCAAAGAAGAAGGATAGCCCAACGGTAAATTCAAGTAGAAAAAAAATTCTAAAAACCAAATTGCCATGATATTTAAAACAGGGAAACTATTTCCTTTGGGCATTCTATTGCCTGTACTTTGCTGCGTATTATCTGCCACCGCTCAGCAAGATTATGCAAGTATCCTAAAACAGGGCATACTAATGCAAGCTGATTTAGCTAACATTGACGCACATGCGAAAACGAAGGCTGAGGCTGCAATCGAATTATTGCGGACAGGCAAGGGAGAGCTTGTATGGCCATATCTTCGGAGTAGTGCCGATCCATCTATGCGTTCATACTTTGTCCGCGATGTGGGGCGTTCTGGTTTGCAACCAACCATAATAGTCGACCGTTTGGAAAAGGAAAAAGACGTTTCCATACGTCGGGCGCTGATCCTTAGTCTCGGCGGGTTTTCTGATAAACAAGTCTCCGCGCAACTCAGGCAAAGAATACTCACCAAACTGCTCCCCGCTTATCAAAACGATCCCGATCCGGGAGTTCATTCAGCCATAGATTGGCTGCTGCGAAACAGTACCCGCGGTTGGGGGAAACTTGCTCTCGATTGGAAGCAGGCAGCAGCATTGAAGCATATTGACAGCCAGCTTGCGGGGAAACCTTCAGGAAATCGCAAATGGTTTTTGACAAGTAAACAACAACCCATGGCCATTATTGAAGGGCCAGTAGAATTTCTAATGGGTTCACCGGGCAATGAACCCGGGCGAGACAAGTCACCAATTGAATTGCAACACCGTCAGCTAATACCAAGATCTTTTGCTATCGCTACCAAAGAAGTGAGCGTTGGACAGTTCCAGGAATTTTTGGATGCAAATCCGGCGATCAAAACTTTGGCTCAGTCGGGTGGCGCAAAAGATCCTTCTCGAAATGGAGCCATTATGAAAACAAGGATCATTGACGATGATTGCCCACAAATACTCATGACATGGTATGAAGCTGCACAATATTGCAACTGGCTGAGCGAACAGGAAGGCATTCCGAAAGAAGAATGGTGTTATCCAACATTACCTGAAATAAAAGAAGGCATGCATCTTCCTGATAACTATCTTGAGCGCAGCGGATATCGTTTACCCACAGAAGCTGAATATGAATATG
Source organism: Flavitalea sp. (assembly GCF_035489435.1). Classification (NCBI taxonomy): domain Bacteria; kingdom Pseudomonadati; phylum Bacteroidota; class Chitinophagia; order Chitinophagales; family Chitinophagaceae; genus Flavitalea; species Flavitalea sp. The sequence goes on along the minus strand of NZ_DATHKG010000181.1, from coordinate 109,632 downwards.
CATCCAGATCGGGTAGCTGTACTTCCAGATTTTTTGGAGGATCGGAAGAATTGCTCCGCGAGTATTCCTGGTATACCGGAAACACATTTAATGAAAAACCCTGGCCCGGCGGACAGCTTAAGCCAAATGATTTTGGCTTGTTTGATGTGTATGGAAACGTGTGGGAATGGGGACAGAGCTGGGTTCAATACTATCTGTCGGCTTCAAAAGATTCTGTGTGGACTGATTCAAAAGATAGTTCACTTATTGTTTCAAAAGATTATAAGCGACCTCGCAAGGGCGGTTCATATACTTACGGTGCTGATTATCTTCGGTCGGCCGCCCGAAATGAAGGTTATATTCCTGATGAACGGCGTGATAGTGTTGGGTTTCGGATTGCGCGGACGATGAAGAAATGATTTTATCGGTGCACATGTATAAAATGCGACGGTGGTAATAACTTTTCTATTCCGGATAGTGTGATGTTTGGGATGACTGATCAACGCGATGCTCATAAGTCAGGGCTCACGGATTATGACGACTACAGTGCTGCATTTGGCAAGAAGTTCGAGTCGATGGCTTCGAGCATCACGACCTAAGCTGAGACGTTGCTGAAGTAGTGTACGAAGCTGTTACCGACGGTCGTGACCAGTTCAGATATGTTGTTGGCAATGATTTAAAGGAGCGGATCAAAGCCAGAACCAGCATGGATGATCTGAAATACATAAGGTACATGCGGGAACTTTTTAAAGTATAAAAACCAGCTCGTAACTAAATTTTGGTCTTTACAGCAAAATGAAATTTGGACCGTACAGAAAAATGTGTTCTTCACCTAGCTGTTTAAATATTTAATTAGTGAGTCGTACATAATCCAAAAAGACTTCAACAAATATAAATTTATTTGACAAAGCCTAAATGCACCGAGAGAAGGTAGTGATGTAACTACCTGTCCCATAATCACGGGAACACGATGTAATCAGGTATAGCAAGCCTAAGGGCTGGGATAATCAGATCAAAACAGACATTGTGTTGAATTATATTTGAGATTTTTTTTACTTGTCAAGGAATCGAATACGCTTAGCCAACTCCTTGAAATAATCACGCGACCATATTTCAATAGGTTTGTCATCAGGTATGAAACGTACGATATCTTCTTTGATATCATCCATAGACACCTGGTCGATCTTATCGTTCAGGTAAGGTTCCAATGACGAGATCTTTGAATGTTGTTTGATATGGCTGTCGAATCTTCTCCCATGTTTCTTCCGGAACTTTGAAAACTAGAGCTTCCGCAGGATGTGTTGTCAGCCAATCTTTGTTGTTCCTAAAACTCAGCACATCGTCTGCTCCAACCTTGTTAAGCATTGTTTCAAAGTCGGGACTATCAAAAAAGGTTTTGACTTCTGTATTTTTCAACATCATATGAAGGTCATAGATATGACGGATCTTATTTGCGAGATCGGTGTAGGGATCGGCTGTAAGAGAAAAGCGAACCAGACTCATGATCTTCTCACAAAAGGTACGTTCCTTGCTGAGTACGAGAACTCCAAAGGGCTGCATGTTATAGTCCTTTATGATGTCCTCCTCGCCTGTAGCCGCCATCATTTCAGTGATGTAACTGGTAACAGTACTGTTTATATGGGGTTCAAATGTGCCAAGCCAGGTTGCTTCTATGATAATGTTCTCTCTTATCTGTCCATATGTTCCTTTCAGATCCATCCTTTCATACTGGTGTGCAGTTTTGCGGATCATCCCCAGTTTATTGGTTATTCCGTCTAACTGAACTTCGGGCATTATTTCAGCCACTGCTTCTGTAATGGCTTTCAATTTGTTCTTCAGCTTGTTTCCGGCTTCGCCTTCTTCCTTTACCACTACTATATCAATATCTTCCGAGAAACGTTCTATTAGTTTGTAGCATTTCGATAATGCTGTTCCTCCTTTGAAGATGGCAAACTTTCCAGCCGCAGATGAGAAAATTCTGAACAATGCAACAGTTACCCAATAATCCTTTTCAATATAGATCTCCGGGATGTTCAGTTGATGTGACGCGGCCTGAACGGCTTCCCAGAATAATTCTTTGTCTTCATGTAGTCTCATACGATGTTCCACTGTTTAATGGCTGGTAACTCTTGCTGTTAAATTCCAAAGTTATAGGAGGACAGAGGGTTCAGACTTTTTGCAAGTGGTTCAACCATCCTGGAATCAATACCGAGACTGGTTAATAATGCTCCGGTAAGGGCCCGTACCCGCGGCGGATATTTCAGACTGGTACTGATCAGTTTCCGTTTATCATCTTGGTTGAGTTCATTGATCTTTTGTTGCAGTCGTTTTAGTGCCGCTTCCCTGTTAAGGTCCGGGATGTCTTTAAAATCTTTTATGGCGTCCAGAATTTCCAGTATGTAATAATTGTCATCGGTGACGTCCGCGTAACTTTTAACTGCTTTTACTGCTACGCTGCCGACTTTAGTAATTATTCTTTTATCCCGGCTGGCAACTTTTATGTTTTTGGGAACTTGTGTTGTCAACCCCATTTTATTATACAATGATGTGCCGGTAACATAAGCTATTCTCTTACCTTTTTGAAACAGGTAAGGTTTCAAGAGTTGGTCCTCGCCAGGTTTGAGTTCTCCGAATACTGATCTGTTTGGCTTATAATACCGCCCGGTTGAAGCTCTTTTGATAAGCCCCGCTTGGGTCATTCTGCCTAACGCCTTTACTGCTGCACGATATTCAGCTGGAACCAGTTTTAGCTGATCATAAGTAAAGACCTCGCCTTCCCTAAAGCGGTTTATTTCTTTTTCAATTTTTTTAGTTGTTTGCATCAGTAATTCCTCCTTTTCAAAGGTATGAATTTCTTATAAAATGTCACCTATTTTGCGCATAACACCTGTCCAATCCAATTCCTGAAAAGGAATTTAGCCTACCAAGAAATTGGGATCTTAATCAAATGGAAGACGAAAATAACAGCCTATGCGTGTTTAATCAAATCGAATGCTATCTCAGAGATAAAAGAGCAATGGTGTCACCCTCTACACTTACTGTTATTAAAACAATGAAGAAACATCTCTTTTCCTTCCAGGAACATATTGGATACAAAGTAGCGTTCGACAGTTTTGATGCAGTCTTCTACGAGCAATTCGTCAGATATCTCACTTTTGATATCCCACTAATGAGAAGGAACACCGTTCTAAAAGGCCTTAAGATAAATACGGTAGGAAAGACAGTAAAGCAACTGAAAACATTTATCAAAGATCGAATTCAGAAAAAGGTAATTCCACATGTTGATCTCACTGCATTTAAAATCTTGGAAAAAGATGTTGATGGTGTTTTCCTTAATTGGAATGAGTTATCGAGAATTTATCACCTGGACATGTCTTCTAAACCCGGACTGATAAAATACCGGGACCTATTTATCGTTGGATGTCTAACGGGGTTTCGATTCAGCGATTATTCAACGCTATCTGCTCATCATTTAAAGGATGGAATGCTACATGTAAAGCAACAAAAAACCGGCACTACCGTGGTAGTCCCATTAAGAGCCGATGCAAAAAGGATTTTAATAGAAAAGTATGAGTTGAAAATGCCAATGGTCAGCATGGTCAATTTCAACTATTACATTAAAGAAGTCGTCCGGTCAGCAGGCTTAAAAGAGCCGGTCAGCATATCACACAGACGAGGAAATAAAATTCGGGAAGAAATACGACCCAAATATGCCTGGATATCTTCGCACACTGCAAGGCGTTCCTTCTGTACTAATGAATAACTGGCTGGGACGCCATCAGATCTCATTATGTCTATCAGCGGCCATAAATCAGAAAAGTCTTTCAGAAAGTACATAAAGGCCGACCAAATAAAGAAAGCTTCAATGATTAAGGAATTATGGGATAATCAGCCAGGTTTGTATCACGTCGGTTTTAGTCTATCAAATTATAGACCTGCTGATAGACCATAAAATGAAAAACCCGCTACCAGAGCGGGTTCTACCTAAATTATCTGCGGACCGGACGGGACTCGAACCCGCGACCTCCGCCGTGACAGGGCGGCATTCTAACCAACTGAACTACCGATCCAACTCCCTTATTTTCTACCTGAAGTAGTTATTTTGGGAGGGCAAAGATAAGAGAAAAACTTTTCGAAACAACAGTTTTTTGGATTTCTTGCAGAAAAAATTATTCTACCGTTTCAGAGTTCTCATTTTATGTCATTCTGTTTTTATATAATTTAGAGTCAGAAAGATAAATGCTACTATAAAGGATTTACATAAGACCTGCCTCAAGGTTGATCAGACATAATAAAGACAAGTCTCAATATACATCTCTGAAAATTACATGGGAGATGTTTATATGGAGTAACTTGAAACGAAACCACTTGCACTAAGGGAAGAAAAACGTTTAAAATTTTACTCCATGAACATTACTCCATGAACAGATGATTAATTTGAGCGGAAACTCTAAAAATATTGTGAGTTGATTCCGATAATCCATTAAACAGTTTCCTATCTGAATGTGATCGATTAAAGTTGGAGACAACAAAAAATGCCGATGGAATTCAATAAGCTGAAAGTCGCCTATATCGGGCTCGATCAGCCATATATTGACAGCGCTAATTTACTTGTAATGTAGAAAAGACAAATTTTAAATCTCGTGTTGAATAGAAATATTATTCATCAAAAATATATTATCCCTGATTTTCATAATGATGGAACCTGATCATTCAGCAGCATCCGAATATAATATTCATGATTACGGGGAAGCAAGATTGCTACGAGGAATTCGCGGAATGAGCCGCGGGAAGGTCATCAAATATTTTTTGCAATTTCTTGTAAGTCCTTTATTTACCGTGCCTTTTCAAAAGTTATAAGTATCGCAAATATTCCACTTTTTTGTGTTGTGTTGTAAGAGATGGAAATTATTTACATCAAAAATAGCCGCATATTTCTCTGTGTCGTATATTTTCCAGGCCTCCACGAACTTTTCGGGTCTGAGATCTCTATATGCAACTGTTATATGAGGTGTAAATTTTAGTTCGCGGTTCAAAGAAACGGATTTTGGAAAGGAAATCCAGAATCGTCTGATAAGGTCGTGTTGCAATGATAATAACGGAATAGTCGTAATTGGATTCACATAAATGACCGGATGGTCCCTATTGGGAAAGGCGCCAAAATTTTTCAATTCAATGTTAAACTGAGTTATATCCAGCGATAAACACCGGAGCCATTGTAATAGATCGAAATGCCTGGAAGACGGTAATTTGAAGGGCATTTTTAAAGTGATATGAGGCACGACCTTTAGTGCTTGTGTTGATTCAAAACGGCGCGCAAGATCCCGCTTGAAAGCATCAATCTCATTACAAATTTGTTCGTTTGGGATCAGGGCCATAAAATACAGATTTTCTCTTTCCATGATGTTCTGATTTTTTTAGCTGTAACAGAAAACTAACAAATAACGGAAACGATAATTTTTAATCCGCCCCTAAAATACTAAATATTTTAGTATTTAGAAACAAAAATATTCTGATCATCGCGATAATTCTCATGTTATTAGTGAACAGGGGATGGGAATTTTCGGGTGAATACCTCGCGGGGAAGTCACAACTTTAGAGGAACTTTTTCGCCGATGAATACATCAATTGGCGATACAACTGGCATCTACCGGTCCCATGTTGGAACCTTTATACTTTAAGTTTTAAGAGAGAAATTGTAGGCAAGCCATAAGGTTTAGATGTTGTCGCATAATCGCTCGCGTGAGCAAGAAAAGCGAGGCGAAATTTGTGGCAAGACAACGGACACAAAATTTATTCCAGCCTTTAATGTGAAGATGCTTTCAGTCCCACGATTGAACCAATCAGCGTCATCAGAAAAAATATTCTCCAAAAATTAGCCGGGTCCTTAAAGAAGAAAATTCCCACTATAGCGGTTCCCGCTGCACCAATCCCGGTCCAGACAGCGTATGCCGTGCCAATTGGAAGGGTTTGTGTAGCTTTCATTAGCAACAGCATGCTGATTATTAATGCGAGTAAAAATCCACCATACCACCAGTATACAGCACTTCCCTCTGCTTCTTTTGCCTTGCCAAGGCAGGACGCGAAAGCGACTTCGAATAATCCCGCGACAATTAAGATGAGCCAGTTCATTATCTATGATTTTGTTTGCAAAGATGATAAACAGTCCGGTCTTTAAATTTTACAAATGATAAAAAATATATTCTTTATTTGATTTCAGCACGGATCCGGCTTAAGGTAACCTGGGTGATGCCGAGATACGATGCAATGTACCCCAGTTGAACCCGCTGAAGCAAGTCAGAATGATCCCGCATCAAGTCTCTATATCTTTCAGAAGCAGATCGAAATTGACTTGAAATAAGTCTCTCTTCGGTTTTCAATAATTCTTTCTCGGCAAGTTTACGTCCCCAATTAGCTATATGTATGTCTTCAAGAAAAAGCTTCTGAAGATTTTCACTTTTCAATTTGAAAAGCCCGCAATCTTCAAGCAACTCTATGTTCTCATATCCTTTTTGAGAAGCAACATAACTTTTCATCGAGAGTACTGTATCACCTTCCTTTCCAAACCAAAAAGTTATCTCGCTTCCATCTTTGGGTGAGTATGCGCGCACAATTCCTTTTTTTATGAAAAAGATATTCGTTTCAATTTTATCTGCCTTTAAAAGAATTTTTCCTTTTGGATGATCGACTTCGCTGATTGTGTCTTCCAACAACGATTTTGACTTCTCAGGGAGAAGGTATATGCTATCTAATATCTGGCTAATCTTCATTTTTGGCTGGTCTATTAGTATATGTGGGTACCATGAATTTACACATGTTGAAATGAAAACCAGCGGTTGCCCGGTAAAATGGCTGGTCGGTAATCATTGGAAGTTCAAAGATAACTGTCACTACCAGTTAAATCAACCTATTAAGAAACTATCCCCGGTTTGGTTTGAAGACATGCGGGAACGGACATATGATGAAATGTCCTGGAAATAAACAATACAGTTCTGAAATTGCAGGTATTTGAGTACGTGAGGTTGGAATGAGTGAATGGAAATTCAAGGGGGGATAAAGACCAACCTGTTAGGTTCGGGCAAACCACACAGCATATGTGGCCCTGGTTTGCCGGAGCAAGCTGGCCACTCCACAATGGAATCGTTGGCATAGTATTTTAATAGGTAGTGGGAGAGCCACCTGTGGTAAAGTGGAAATGTCGGCCAAAGAGCATTCCTGTCTTATTGAAAAACCCGTCATGATAAAAATGTCCGTCTATTGGAAAACCTTTATCATATTGAAAAGCCATTATCTGATTGCAAAGCCACTGTCCTGATAAAAAGCCCCTACCTTATTGAAACGGCGTTATCTTATTGAAAAGCCGTTGGCTTATCGAAAAGGGTGCAAAGGATTCCACACTACAGCTATTTGCCAATGTAAACAATCCTGCAAATCCATTTCCTGATGGGAAAAACTCTGACCGGTTTGGTACTGACTTCACCATGCTGAAAAACCGCCTGAACAGTTCTTTTATTATCGGGGGTGATTAAGGGCTTGAGTACAATATGACTTCGGCAGGATCCAGGATTGAAGGTTAATTTAAGTGCCTGAACCGCCGATCAATTAAATGGATTTGCTGTGGAATATTAGTGTTACTTTCGTATAAGTTTAATACTGCAATTAATTCCTGGAAGAACCACATCTATCTTCCCATCCCTCCCACAAAAAGTTTTTTGTCAAGTACCTTATCGATCCTGATCATTATGGTAACTACCTTGTTAAGTTGTTTCATTACCTGACACTTGGAAACAGCATAACATTATCAATTTCAACAGACATAAAAGTCGTCATTACATAGAACTTGCTTGTAACCTGACAGGTGGTTTTGAGTTGCAATAGGTTTGCTTAATAACGAATCCGAATTGTGCTACCTGTAATAGACCATTAAATATTTGCGAGATCATATATAGCCGTTTAGGGTATATAGCTTTTTCTTTTTTTAGACGTTACTGTGAAAATAAAAGTCATTAAAATTTGACATTCCTGCCCAGGATTTTGATACCACGACTTTCTAATCTATCAAATCTATGTGTATGAGTGAGCAGAGTTTACGCTTGATTAAAGAGGAGGTTGAAAGAATTTTCGGAAGAAAGATTTTAACTGCATCAGATTGTCAATATTTAAGTAACGATATATACAAACAAACAAAACAGAAATTAAGCTTAAATACCCTGCGACGTTTTTTTCACCTGATGAAGAGCAAATATCAACCTTCCTCATTCACTCTTAACCTGCTTTCAAAATACTGCGGTTTTTCTTCGCTTGATGATCTTGTCAATCATAAAGAACAGGTTTATAAAAATCATGTAAATTCTGATCCTGACTTATTGAATTTTTTGATTTTGTTGTTTAGGGATTTTAATACAAGGGGGATAGATGACACTACTTACATAAATCTAATTCATGAAATTATCAATAACCTCGAAAAGTGGCCCCATGTCATTGATGAGTTTCAAAGTCAGATCGCGAAAACAGCCAACGGTCAATTTTTCTATTACGAACAATCTGTAAACATTGATAATTTAAACGGATATTATGGCGATGGATTGCGGTATTATTTGCATGAACGAAAAGATGCTCCGGCACAAATATTTGGACACTCGCTGCTTTGTTTCCGGAGCTGGTTATCTAATCAAAAAGATGAAGTTTATAATCATTGCCAGGAATTGATTCAATACAGTATCAATGAAACAATTCATCCCTCTATTTGTGGAAGATACTTTGCATCTCATTTATACCAGGCAGAAATTTACGACTATGACTTCGAACCAATTTTATCGGCGGCCAGGGAATATTATTTAGATACAAAATATTCAAAAGACATCAGGTATGGATTTCCATATTTTGAATTTATTTTGTCTGAAACACTCATTCTAACACAGCAATACGACGAGGCTTTGTTTTATATTATCGAAGCGATTAAAAAAAGAAATAATTATGTTCCGCCATATGTTGACTTAAAGTTGTTTGAGTCAATTTATCTTTTTCATGCAATTGCATTAAAAAATACTGGCAGGGCGGAAAAGGCTAAAGAAATGTTTGAAATGATAAGTGTAAATAACTTTTATTTTTTGTCGAAAAAATTCAACATGCTTTTATACTTATTGCAAAAACAATCTTTACATAAAAACGACTTCCTGAAAGGACAATTAGATTATTTAATTAAACAAACAGGATTTATAAAATTAGTAACCGCCTACCCGGAAATATTAGCTAAGCCAATGGAAAAAGGATAACGGGACTTGTGGGCAAAAATGGGCAATTAACTTTGCCGGCGTGTTTTTAATTTGGACATAACAATAATTTAACTAAAACATAACCCTAATTTAACAAAGCCCTGTTAAAGCACAACCCTAATTTATTTTATACACCATTTTACTTTGTTCGGTGATAAGTTGGTAGACGAGATGCTGACACAAATAATATTGTGAATTACTCAAGTCTTCCATGCTAATCAGGCTAAGCTATTCCTCTCATAGCTTGTGTGTATCTATTTGCATATCGCGATTGAAATACACATTGTTATGGAAATGCCAGGTAGTGACAGATGAATCATTATACCCTTTGCAGACTTATAAAAAATGGCTCAGATTGTTATGATTTAGCAGTTTTTTACTTAAGCTAATTGCAAAGATATGAATACCAGGCACCTCCTTTATTTGCTGATTATTTCTTCGGTAGTTTTACCTTCCTGTTTTAACACAAAAGATGTTACGAGTTTTAATTCAATAAAGGATACTACCATTCAGTATTCCATTGAAAGCCTTGAGCCAGTAATTCAGAAGAATGATATTTTAAGTATATCAGTTAGCAGTCTTAATACGGACGCAACGCAGCCCTTTAATCTATATACTATTTCTTCATCACAGGGCGCCGTAAACTCGGGAACAGTATCTCAGGCATCCGGGTTTTTAGTCAACCAGGAAGGATACATACAATTCCCGATGCTCGGCAGTATAAAAGTGGCGGGCATGACAAAAAAAACACTGACAGACACAATCACTGCAGGTCTTATTAAGAAAAATCTTTTGTACGAACCGATTGTAAATATCCGTTACTTAAATTATAAGATCACTGTACTTGGCGAAGTAGCAAGACCTGCCGTTATAAATGTACCCGGGGAAAAAATCACCCTTCTCGAGGCGCTAGGCGTCGCCGGGGATCTCACGTCATATGCTAACCGAACCAACATTTTGGTTATTCGTGACAGTGAATCAGGAACGCGTACTACTAAACGACTTGACCTGACTGATGATGATCTTTTTACTTCTCCCTACTACTTTCTGAAGTCAAATGATATTATTTATGTAGCACCTAACAAGGCTAAGGCTGCCGGCACAAGCACATCGAGACAATGGTGGCCAGTAGTGCTAAGTGCAATGTCTTTTGTCGCAATTGTAATAGGGATAATAGCGGATAAATAAATTTGTGAATAAGCGAATAAGTGAATTTTATGCAGGAAAATAAATACATATCGGCAAAGACAGGGAAAAAAGAAAATAATTCCATTAAGCTTTTATTAAACCAGTATTTGCCTTACTGGCCGCTTTTTGTATTGCTAGTTCTTATATGTTGGATTGCTGCCTATGGATATTTGTACGTAACGAAGCCGATATATGAAGTATCTGCCAGCATCTTAATAAAAGATGAAAAGAAAGGAGCAGACGCCGAAAGAATATCAGATGCTATCAACGGATATGGATTGACCAAGATCGTTGAAAATGAAATAGAAGTAGTCAGGTCAAAGGATTTATTGAGAAAGGTGATAGATAGCCTTTGCCTTTATGCTCCTGTTTTTGAAGATGGTACTATTATAGAAAGGTCAGCCTATAAATCTTCACCTGTTATCATTGAGATCCTGGAAACTGAAAATATACAAAAAATTCCCCGGGTTGACTTTAGTTACGATGGAAAAATACAGGAGGTGATCATCGGAGATAAAAATTATGCATTGAATAAATGGATACCTGCACCATTTGGTATCGTCCGGTTTGTGGAGAATCCTGATTTTGTTGCGCATGCAAAGTATCCTTTGTTTTTCTCCCTTGTCCCAGTCAATAACGTACTCAACAATGTTTCTTCGAAGCTAAATGTTGCTCCGGCAGGTAAGATGTCTTCAGTACTTTACTTAACATACAGAGATGCTGTGCCGGAAAGGGGAAAAGACATACTTAATTTGTTAATCGATATTTATAACCAGGAAGCCATTAATGACAAAAACCAGATTGCCGCTAATACGCTTGCATTTGTAGAAAATCGTATGACGCATGTGGTGCGTGAACTTGATTCCGTTGAAGACCAATTACAAAGATTCAGAACCGAAAAAGCCGTGGTCAATTTAAGTGAGCAGGGCAAGCTTTATCTTCAAAGTGTTGGGGAAAATGATGAAAAGTTAATGGATATGGATATGCAACTATCTATGCTTGATGAGGCAGAAAAATATGTGCGTTCAAAAAATACCCAGATCGGGATTGTTCCTGCAATTACGGGTGTTAAAGATGTTTTGCTTTCTCAGTTATTGCAAAAATTATTTGATTCGCAGGTGCAATATGAGCGATTAAAGAAGACAGTCCCGGCTGGTCATCCGACAATGATTTCTTTAGAAAATGAAATCCAGAATTTGCGACCGCATATATTGGAGAATATTCAGAATCAACGGGCCAGTATAGTAGCGGGGAGAAGCCAGCTGAGCAAAAGCGCTGGTGTGTATACATCAATGCTCCGCAGCATTCCTAAAAATGAAAGGGGACTGTTGGATATTAGCCGTCAGCAAACCATCAAAAATAATGTGTATTCTTTCCTGCTGCAAAAAAGAGAGGAAGTAGCATTAACATATGCTTCCTCGATTGCTGATAGCAGAACAATTGAACGGGCGTATGCTTCCCCCGGCCCTGTAAGTCCAAACAAAAAATTCGTAATAGGTGTTGCCACTGCGGTTGCATTATTGATTGGGGTTATCATTGTAAACATCAAGGAAATACTGACAAATAAAATTTTGTTTCGTTCAGACATTGAGGCAATTACTGATATACCGGTTATTGCTGAAATTATGAGGGTAAATAGGAAAACGTCGCATTTTATCAGTAATACCAGTCGATCAAATCTTAACGAACAATTTTGTCAGTTAAGGGTTGCCCTGACGCTGAACAATCGTTTTTCACAGAGTAAAAAAATATTGGTCACTTCCGGCATTCCTTCTGAGGGCAAAACTTTCGTCAGCATTAACCTGGCGCTGAGCGTGGCTTTTTCAGGAGGGAAGGTGGCACTGGTCGACATGGATTTGCGCAGCCCGCAGGTATCCGCTACCTATGGGCTGGAAAAAGAAAGAGGCGTAGCAAATTTTCTGCAGAACAAAGAAGTCTCTTTTGATGAGATTGTTTATGAAACAGATTATCCCAACCTGTTTATTATTCCCGCCGGAGTTGGGGAAGTAAATCCAACAGAATTATTCTTGAATGGAAACATCGAAAGGTTGTTTGAAAATCTTAATAAAACATTTGATTTCATAATTGTCGATGCATCTCCGATCGATCCGCTGGCTGATGCTTATCTTCTTACAGAACATTGTGACTCGACATTATTTATCGTCCGGCATGACTATACGCCCAAGGCTATGGTCGAGTTGGTGCAGGAAAGCAGGAAAGTAAATGCTTTAAAGAACATCGCAATAGTTTTTAACGATATAAAACCCAGGGGTTTTATCAGAAAAGGATATGGTTACAGCTACGGGTATGGTGTGAAAAAGGTTTATGGAAATAAGGTTTACGGCAGAAGCATCTCGGCCAGGGATTGACAAGTTCCCATACATCTTACTTGAAATTAATTTTTAATTCTTCAATCTCTCTTAACAATTTGTGACTGAGATAGGCGGAGCCATTTCTACAGTACAGGCAACTTAAAATATTTAATATGGTCGATGGTAAGAAGTGGTTCGCGGTATATACCAAACCGCGATGGGAGAAAAAAGTGTCTGATTTGTTAGTAAAGGAACAAATTGTTACCTATTGTCCGCTCAATCGGGTAGTGAGGCAATGGAGCGATCGTAAGAAGTGGCTTTATGAGCCACTATTTACCTGCTATGTTTTCGTACAAGTTGGTGCCGATGAAATAAGCAGGGTAAAAGGCATAAATGGAATTATCAATTTTGTTTGTTGGTTAGGCAAACCAGCAATTATTAAAGATGAAGAAATCGAGGTCATCAAAAGGTTTTTAAATGAGTACGATAATGTTAATCTTGAGAAAGCAGAAGTAAATGTAAATGACGTGGTTCGGATTACAAACGGACCATTGATGCAGGCTGAAGGAAGCATCTTGTCTGTTGGAAAAAAGAAGGTTAAGGTCTATCTCCCCACGCTTGGTTATGCAATGGTTGCTGAGGTTGAAAAAGGTAATTTGAGAATTGTTAAGAAATCAAGTAGCTCTAGTAGACGCGATCAGCTTTTAAGATGAAGTGAGGAACTTTGACCTGGTTCAGCAAATGTCTTGTTTAGGAATTGAACATCTGTAATCGAGTATGAAAATATTAGTATCAGGAAGTGCCGGTTTCATTGGGTTTCATTTAACCATTGCTCTGTTGAAAGATGGATATGAAGTGATAGGAATTGATAATATAAATGAATACTATGATGTGAAACTGAAATACCAGCGATTGAAAGAATGCGGAATTGAAAAAAAAGAAGTTATTTGGTTCAAGGAAACTCAAAGCCGAAAATTTAATGATTACATTTTCATTCGGTTGAATCTTGAAGATAAATCGGAATTAATTGATGTTTGTGAAAGACACCGTCCCGATGTGTTCATAAACCTGGCAGCTCAGGCAGGGGTAAGGCATTCAATAACTCATCCTGACTCATATGTGCAATCAAATCTTGTCGGGTTTTTGAATGTCCTTGAATCATGTCGGAATATCAAGGCAAAACATTTAATCTATGCCAGTTCCTCAAGTGTGTATGGCCTGAACGTAGAAGTGCCTTTCTCCGTAAAACATTCTACAAATCATCCTGCTTCTTTATATGCGGCTACTAAAAAAGCGAATGAGCTAATGGCGCATGCTTATAGCTATTTGTACAACATACCAACAACAGGGCTGCGTTTTTTTACGGTGTATGGTCCCTGGGGCAGACCTGATATGGCTTGCTTTCTTTTTGCAGATGCCATATTCTCCGACAAGCCAATCCAGGTTTTTAATAATGGCAAGATGAAACGGGACTTCACATATATAGATGATATTGTAGGGGCCATTACCAGAATTGTCAATGCGCCCGCTCAGCCAAATGTGAATTGGAATGCAAGTCGGCCCGACCCTTCAACTTCCACTGCACCGTTCCGCTTATATAATATTGGAAATAACAGCCCTGTTGAATTGCTTGAATTTATTAATAAACTCGAGAATGCTATACACAAGAAAGCAATTTTAGAAATGAAATGTATGCAGGCTGGAGATGTAATGACTACCTGGGCAAATGTAGATGACCTCGCCGAGAATTTTGGTTATTCACCCGATACAGATTTGCAGGTCGGGTTAGAAAAATATATTGAATGGTATAAGGAATATTATTGTACGAAGTACAATTTACAAGCCGAGATACAAAGCTAACTGTGTAATTACCCGACATCAGTTTTCTTAAAGGGTTTTCGGCTTTGAACAAACTGTAAAATCATACCGCATTCTAACACAGATGAATAATATTATAGTTGAGCCGATTTCTGGGATATTTAACCCGCCCAAACAAGCTAATCTAAAACTTTCTTTGATCGAAGAGGTGTTACAGTCTTTTCATGAGCTTAATATCAAATATTGCCATTGGAAAAGTAACGAACATCTGGCTGCATCAATGTCGGGGGACACTGACCTTGACATTCTTTTCGACGAACAGGATAAGGCTGGGTTTGAGATCATCATGAACAATTACGGCTTTAAAAGATTTAACCCTATTAAGGAGAAACAATACAGGGATATTGAAGATTATATAGGGCTTGATTTGCCTTCTGGAAAAATTATTCACCTGCATACGCACTTTAAACTCACATTGGGTGAATCTTATTTAAAGGGATATCAGTTAAACCTTGAACAGAAAATTTTAGATAGCCGTGTCTTCGATGTTGAGTTTGGTATTTATCGAAGTGCACCGACTTTCGAGCTTTTACTGTTATTTTTTCGCTATGCATTAAAACTCAGAAACAGGGATATTCTGAAAAGTTATTTCAAAAAAGATATAAAATACAGTAAAAATGTATTGGCTGAGTATCAATGGTTAAAGGCCAGGTGTACTAACGATGAAATCGCTATACTTCTTAAATCTCTATTTGGTGATTATATCCCCATTTATGATTTGGTGACAAAAGAGTTTACGCATAAAACACTTTTAAAACTTTCCACTTTATTGCAAAAAAAACTAAAAACTCAACGTCTTTACTCTCCTTTAGAGGCAACAATATTAAGATGGTACAGGGAGATTGCGATCAAGGTTTACCGTAAGTGGGCAAAATATTCAAGCCAGCCAATTATTTCACAGCGTATCTATCCAGGGGGAGGTTTTGTTGTTGCTATAGTCGGGGCAGACGGGTCCGGGAAATCTACAGTGATTGGAAACCTGCAGGCAACATTTAAAAGAAAAATAGACGTATACAATATATACATGGGCAGGGGGAAGTCAGGTAAGATATCATGGCAGCGAAAGTTTTTAAAAGGTTTTAAAAAGAGCTATACACAATATCAGCAACCCCGGAAAATTATGATGCGTGATGATTTCTCTCCTAATCAGGGAAGAAGCTTCAAATTCAATTTGTTTAAATGCTTTGAGGCATTGACAGTTGCCAGGGAAAGACGCAAGAAGCTGAAAATGATCCGGCTTGCAAAGGCGAAAGGTATGTTGGTCATCTGTGACAGGTTTCCGCAAAACCAGTGCATGGGGTATAATGACGGTCCGGCGTTAAACTATTTACTTCACTCTAAAAATATTTTATTCAGGTTCCTTGCAAGAAAAGAAGCTAAGACTTATCAATTAGCTGAAGATAATCCTCCGGATCTGGTTTTTAAACTTGTAGCTAAGGCTGATTTAATTGCGATCAGAAAACCTAGTAACGCTTCATTACAAATGCTTGAATTAAAGATTGAAGGTATAAGGAATTTAAAGTATCCAGGGGATTGTGCTGTTGTAACCATTGATGCCGCCCGGCCGTTAAACGATGTCCTTGTTTCTGTTAAGAGTCACCTGTGGGGCTTGTGGAATTGAGTTTCTTATCCAACGCCTGAAGAAATTGCACGGGGGGTAATCCAATTGTTTGGAATTAGATTTATATGATTGATTTAGCTGTTGAAAAAAGTGCGGAAGTCCAAATTGAACGACCTGCAAAGCCAAAAGAAAACCTTAAGCAGCGGGCCTATCTTAACAGCTTAACCAGTATCATAGATTTTGCTGCAGTTCAAATCACAGGTTTGTTGGTAAGCCCCGTTATAGTCAGGGGCTTAGGTCCTGCGTTTTATGGTGCCTGGAAAATTATTGGACAGTTGACGGGTTACGCAACAGTTGCTGATTCCCGCGCAACCCAGGTGCTCAAATGGACAGTAGCCCGGAAAAAAGATATTGCCAGCGAGGAAGAATTGAGAAGTGATGTAACCAGTGCGTTTTTTGTAACCGCTTTTATTTTGCCGGTAATTTTGATTGCCGGGGCTATTTTATCCTGGTATGCGCCTTATATTACGAGGATTGACATAAAACATTACAGGCTAATTCGCATTACCTGTTCATTATTACTTTTCTCCTTAGTTATTGCCAAAGTATTTGACTTATTCGAGGCTGTATTGCGTGGAATGAATTTGGGTTTTAAGCGAATGGGGTTGCGGTCGGGAATCATAATTATTGGTGGTACTTTAAAAGTGTTTGTAATTACACAGGGGCATGGCTTAGTTGGTCTCGCCCTGGTTCAAATCTTTATTACCATCGTAACCGGCCTCAGTTACTACTTCATTGTCAAAAAAAGTGTTGGTTGGTTTGGGTTCGGGAAAACAAATTTTGCAAAAGTACTTTCCTTTTGCAGACTAAGCGGCTGGAATATGGCTAATACAGCCACTGATACTATACTTACCAGTAGTGATAAGGTTTTGCTTGGATTTGCTGCAGGTCCCGTTTTAGTATCTTCTTATGCCCTTAGTACCTTTCTGCCGTTAGCGATACAGGGTCTTTTGTTTCGTGTGATAATAGGAGCTATTCCGGGAATTGGCAAATTGTTCGGATTGAAAGAGTATTCAAAGATTTATAAGGTTCGGGATACTATGACTGGTTTAATTTTTTTATTAATAACTGCCACAGGAGTTACGATTATCCTTTTCAATGAGTCGTTTTTAAAAGCATGGGTTGGTGATGGTTTTTTTGCAGGCGATTTTATTAATTTATTACTCATTGTTATGATACTTCAGGATACACTTATAAAGCATGATGGTTATATTATTAATGCAACTTTAGACCTGAAGAAGAAGGTTTATCTATCCTTGATTTCATCCTCGATTTTTATTGCTTTAGGGCTGGTATTTACGGCAAAATGGGGGATTATTGGGCTTTGTAGTAGTTTAATTTGTGGTAAGTTTTTACTTTTTATCGGGCAAAGAAAATTTCTAAAAAGTAAAATAAAGCATGACGTGGAACTGTCTTTTATTCAACGAGTCCGGCCTTTGATAACATCCGTGTTAATGCTTTCTTCGGCGTTGTATATAACTACCTTCTTTCAACCTGTTAGATTGATTTGGATGATAGCGCTCGCATTAGTCTCCTTTGTCATTTCGTTTTCAATATTTTATCTGGTTGGCCTTCGACATGAGCAAAAAGAGGCGCTCTTGAAAATTATTTCTTCGATAAAGTTCTTTAAAACCAATTAACACTATCAGTTTCATATTTTATGAGAGTTTTACTAGTCGGCCCAAGGTTTCATACCAATCAATACCAGATGGTGAAAACACTCCAGGAACAAAACCATGATGTTTCATTCCATGTTGCCAGCCTCGGATCCACAGAAGATTATAGCTTACTTACCCCTTCAAGGTACAATCAAAGCAAACTATCTAAAGTAATCGAAAAGATATTTGGAAAAGGTGGTGTTAACAGGCCAAATTATTTTCCGGAACTCTTGCATTACTGGAAGACGCTCCGAAGTTTAAAACCAGATATTGTTATCATCCGCGACCCATTCAAATATTTTTCGTTTATCGCTGCTTTTTATTCATCTGTATTAAAGGCCAGAATAATTTTCTATACACAGGAAAATTTATTCAGGCCCCGAAGTACGAAAACAAGAATTGCACAAAGGCTGATGATTGCTTTTTTTAAAGCGGCCTGGATGGTTCCTATAAAAAGTGATAAAAAACTGCAAAGCAGCCAGATCAGGCATATGTATCACATTCCTTTACCCATTCCAATTAAAATATTTTCCCGGGATCATAAGAATTGCGAGGAGATAAGAATATTAATGATTGGAAAGTATAACCAGGAAAGGAAAAACCATTTGTTGCTAATAAATGCAGTTAATATTTTAAAGGATAAATACAAGCTAAAACTCACAATGGTAGGCGAATGTTCCAGAGATCAACAGGTCTTTCGATTTGAAAAAATAAAAGAATCGGTTTCCCGTCTGGGATTAGCAAATATTATTGATATGAAGAGAAATGTTCCTTATAATATGATAGGAGATTTGTACAAAACACATCATGTATTTGTTTTGCCAGCAGTTGATGAGCAATATGGAATATCTGTCACTGAGGCTCTTGGTTACGGTCTACCAGTAATTTGCACCGATACCTGCGGTGCACGATTCAATATAAAAGATGGCGAAAACGGATTAATAATCAAGTCTAATTCTTTGACGGCTTTGACTAATGCTCTTGAATCGCTCATTAGCAATAAAGACAAACTTGAACAAATGAGTAAAAATTCCGAGAAATATGTCTTAGCCAATCTATCAGGAAATATTTTTTACCGGCGATTTTCCGATTTGATCCAACAACGGTTTAATGTTGATTGCTGTAATTGAAGGAAAGGCTATTGGCGAAATCCGGTGCAGCTTAATATTTTTCAGGTCTGGCCCTTCATTCATTTAAAATACGATATATGGATTCTTACTACTTTTCAAAAGCATTATTTAAGATGCTGAAACTCGTGAACAAACCAGAATCAAAATGGGATTTGATCAGAAAATATCCTGTTCTTTTTTTCTATCCCCATATGAAGCGTAGAGAATATTTTTTCTTTAAAGAGTTGTGTAAAAACAAGAAGACCTTTTTGGAATACGGTTCAGGCGGTTCTACAATTTATCTCCTGAACTACAATAAGATTGTGTTTTCAGTAGAATCAAATCCAGATTTTTTCCGGTACATGTGCTCGATTAACTATATAAAGAGAGTATTAAATAAAAATTTGCACTATAAGTTTGTCGATCTGGGTCCCACAAACCGATGGGGAAAGCCTATATCTAACGATTATAATGACTATTGGCCCAGGTATTACGAAGAAATATGGGAAGAAATTAACCCGGCACTATATAAGGTCGATGTTGTTTTTATAGATGGGCGATTTCGTGTTTGTTGCTGCATGTATTCCATTTTGAAAGCGATAGAGTATGATTGGAGAGAAATAGTTTTCGTGATTCACGATTTTTGGCGGCGGACAAAATATCATGTAGTCCTTGATTTTCTCGAAGAGATTGAATCTAAAGAAAACCTCGTTTCTTTTCGCATTAAGGATGATATTGATGTAAGGAAGGTTAGGGAATTATTAGGAGAATATTCACTTGCAACAGTCTGATTCAAATATATTTTCAGATTTTGGCAGGTTATTTCTTAATCTCAAAGCACAACAATGGATAGGTTCTTTTTAATTATTGAAGTTTTGGGTTATTTATTCGCTATATATCTTTTTTCAAAAAAGAAAGAACTTGCAATTATTTATCTGCCTGTAATAATCTTTTCAAATAATATAATTGAACCCGTCTTTTCGGCATCGATCTATTATGGCACTATATCGTTTTTAATTTTGTATGGTATTCTACGAAACGGCACTTTCTTTAAAAACAATATCTATGCTTTAGTCCTGTTCTGTTATTTTTTTCTACTGCTCACACGGTCAGGTGATTTAGTGGCAATCCGTTCAAATGCTTTTTCCGTTTTTTGGTTATTTGTCTCAATTCCTTTAATCGCTGCAATATATAAAAAGTATTCAGCAGACGCGATTTTCAGAGAGCTTTCTAACTCGGCATTTTTAATATTGTTATTATTTGTTGCTAATGTCCTTATGTCAACAATCAACCACTATTCTCCTGCACATATGTATGGTATAGCCGGTGGTATTTTATATGGTAACATCTATGCCGCTGGGTTTAATATTTTATCGATTGCGGTATTTATCATGGCCTTGCAAATGATAATGACTCGTAAGCTTACATATATTTTACTTGTTATTTTAGCCTACAGTTTTATTATGCTCAGCTTAAGGCGAACTGTTATGTTAGTAAGTTCTATCGGAATTTTGGTGCCAATGATAACATTACTTTTTAAAAAGGAGGCAAAGCAATTTATTTTGCTGGGGTCATTTATTGTTTTTGCCGGTTTTTTTATTTACTCGGGTACTGGTTTCGGAAATGAATTGAAAGAACGGTATGAATTGCGGCAACTGAATGAAAGAGAGTTGGAGAATGAACCACGTATTGCAGAATACGAGCTTATTTACAAGGACATGTTTGTATATAATGCATACAGCCCTTTGATCGGTTTTGGATTATTCAATAGTTCTGGTCATTATGGCAAAGGTGTCTTTGAGCTGCGAACGCTGCATGGTGATTTGCCAAGTATAGCACATTCAAGCGGCATCCTCGGGGTTATCCTGTATTGCCTGATGATTATCACAGTATTTAAGATGTCGCTCGGGGCAGCTTCATTAATTATAGACAAATCAATTGTTTTTTTTGCGGCCGTGGCATTCCTGGTTTTTGCCGGTACAGGTCGCTTTACTGAGTCAGGCTCAATGTTGCTGATTTTCTTGTTGCTTATGTTACCATTAGCGCGAAGCAATATGGAGACGCAATCCGCGATTTCGACGGATAATAATGCTATCAATGTGTTGCATAAATCGCCCTTCTATAAAGATATTTAATGTATGTGCGCTGAAATAATAGAGATCATCGGGCCGCCAGGTATTGGCAAAACGACAATATATAACGCTTTATGTAAAAAATGGCGTGCATCATTTAATTGGATATACCAGGGTGCGCTTTTAATGCCTGCCCCTTCTCTTGAAGATTTTAATAGCTGGATAGTATTTAGAATCAAAAAGCTTTTAAATGGGGGGGGGGCGAAGAGTATTCCAATAGAATTCGGCTTACGTTTTGCACAAAACCATCCCCGGTTGGCAAATTTTTGCTGGGAACAATTGTCAGATGCAAGTATTTATCAGAATGATAATTCAGCTTTGCGTTTCCGCTCTGTTTATCTTTTGTATTTAGATTTTTGCCGATATCAGGCAATCGATGAAAAAAAATCCTTTATCCCATGTCTCCTTAATGAAGGATTTCTGCAGAAGTCTTTTTTGGTTCAAAGTGATTTGGTGCTAATGCCAGATTTAATCAATAAATATTTACCTCTCGTTCCCTTGCCGAAAGCTATAATTTATGTAAACACAGAAGATAAAGGAATAATTGTACAACGTTTGGTTAATCGATCAAAAACAATTGCCTCTCACCTTGGAAAAAATAAAAATGATTTACTGGGAGATATCCTTAAATGGCAATTCCAGCTTGAGCTTATTATCTCCTGGATGCTTGATCACAATGTCGTGGTTTATAATATTGATGGGGAAAAATCCATAAAAGAGAACGTGTTGTCTATAACAAAAATACTGGAGGGACAAAAACATTCCGATTCTTCCTTTGCGCAAAAAAATACTATAAATTTTACTGCTTACCGGCAATAAAAAGTAAATCAATAGGGCAGAATGTAATAGCAACAAGTCTTTGAACCGGGCTTTGAATAATACCTGAACAATGGCGAAATTTCTTTTTTTTGATGATATGATAATAAATATTCTTGTTAAACAAGAAAAGCCTTCCGGCGGAGCTGCTGTGCAGGCGTACGGGTGGATAAGAGGTCTTTTAGATGCAGGTGAAGAAATTAATGTGCTTACCGATATGTCTGAAAATAAAATTTTGAAGGAAGAATGCCTGGATATAATTCTATTGCCGTTGTATAATAAAAAAAAAGGTTTGCGATGGGTTCGATGGTTGTATTATCGCCTGCCTTATTTATACCAGACAATCAAAAGAAGCAAACCTGATTATTTTTATGAAGGTGTGCCGTGTTGGAAGTCGTTTTTCTTTGCGATAATATGCCGCCATTTAAGGGTTAAATATATTCTACGTATTTCGAACGATTGTTTTTTAGACGAGCGGGCCCACAAAACCCGTTCAGTGCCACATCTTTTCTTTCAGCGATTGGGAATGAAATTGTCATACTGCATTCTTTGTCAAAACAATTATCAATATAATATCATTAAAAAAGAGTTTCCTGGAAAAAAAATATTCAAGATTTCAAATCCTCTTCTTTTAAAAGGAGGAGCATTTTCAAATGAGATACAATCAAAAAATTACATAGCCTGGCTGGGAATATACCAATATCAAAAAAACATCCCGCTATTGTTTGAAATTGCTTCACTACTGGCCGACGAAAAGTTTTTGATTGCGGGAAAGGAACATCCAAGATGCGACGAAGAAACACAATATTATCTTCAGAAGTTAGGTCAATTGCCCAATGTGCAATTTGCTGGTTTTTTGGAAAGGGACCAGGTATTGCCTTTTTTTTCTAAAGCAAAGTATTTATTAAACACTTCTCATTATGAGGGATTCAGCAATACCTTTTTAGAAGCAATGTCAGTCGGAACCCCAATAATAACTACTGAAAGGGTCAACCCGGATAGTATCATTTCCAATCATAATTTGGGAATAGTGTTTAGTGATCTCCCGGAATTGCAAAAAATGTTCTCAGGCGTTACTACTGCAGTATATACTTCTATGTCAAAAAATGTTTTGACATATATAGAGCAGCATGATTATAAATTGTTGTCGAAAAAACTGCTGGCCATGCTCTCCACAAACTGATCAGATTTTTCTGAAACATTCGATTTAACCTGGTAGAATGATGTCTGGTGTTGAAAAACCCCGTATCCTGATTTTCATAGGAGGTCTCCGCGCAGGAGGCAAGGAAAGGCGCCTGATAGAGTTATTAACCTATTTGAAGGCAAGAAATTTGTTTGAAATTCTTGTTGTAATGACTAAAACTGAAATCCATTATACAGAATTCTTCAACCTTAATATTGAATATAAGATCATAAATAAAAAGCTTAAGAAAAAGGATTTGATGGTATTCTGGCAGTTTTATAAAATATGCAGGCAATACAATCCACACATCATACATTCCTGGGGACGAATGCAGTCTTTATATACTATTCCGGCAATTATTGGCCAGAATAAAACTTTGGTTAATAGCCAGATTACCGGGGCCCCGACGCGATTAAATAGTTGGACAGTAAACCGTTTAATCGACGTCATCAATTTTCGATTTTCGAAAGTGGTACTAGCTAACTCAAAAAAGGGGTTTGAAATCTTTAAACCTCCCTTAAGTAAGCGAAAGTTGATTTTAAATGGAATTAACCTGGCGCGTTTTGAAAATCTGCCGCCGGTTGATGAAATGAAGAAAAAATATGGAATCATTACTTCGCATGTCGTAATAATGGTAGCGTCGTTTTCGCCTGCAAAAGATTATAATTTGTTTATTAATGTGGCTTTGAAGGTAACTGGTATCAGGGATGATGTCAGCTTTATTGGGGTAGGTGGGTATGATAAAAATGATCTTGAATATAGAAGAATATGCAAATTAAGTGCAGAACATCCGAGGATAAGACTTCAAGGTGAAATTCAGGATGCTGAAGCCCTGGTAAATGCTTGTTCTATCGGCGTGCTGTTTTCTACTAATGGAGAAGGTACTTCTAACGCAATTCTGGAATATATGGCGCTCGGGAAACCAGTAATAGCAACCAATGCAGGTGGTACCGGTGAACTAATACGGAATGGCGAAAATGGTTATTTAATTGGTGAAGAAACTGTTGATGAAATCAGCGATTTTATACTGGAACTAATTGACGATACAGAAAAAGCCCGGCTGTTTGGAGCAATCAGCAAAAAGAGAATTCGCGATGAATTTTCAATTGACACCATGGGAAAGGAATTTGTAGCGGTTTATAACGATGCTTTAGCTTATGAGTATGGAAGTGAAGGCTTAGGACGTGCTATTTTAACAAATAAAACCTGACTCATGTTAAAAGACCGTATTTATTTGATTCATTCAGGTTCAACAATAGAATCACTATATACATTGTTTCCACTTATTGTTTCACAATTTAATCATCTGCTGGTTTATGTACATATAGATTCCAAAGAGGCAAGCATGGTGTCCGGTAAATGCGCAATACTGATTCGTGTGTTCAAAGGCAATAAGTTGTATACAACGAATGATCAGAAGAAAAGAGACCTAATCCGTGATTTCAGAAAACGATTTGATAGAATTATTATACTTGATGATGGTGCAGGAAGCGATAGCCTTCATTTTGAATATATAGATCTGGTGGATTTGTATTTTAAGGGGAAACTATTGCGTGACCGTCTAAATTATTTAAGGCCAATGTATGGAAGACAGTTGTTTACCGATTATTACCATCAGAGATTTAATATTATTGATGATAATGAAAAAATCAGGGCAGTGCCTGACAATCCGGATGTATTGAAAAAGTTAAGAATTTCCTGGAACCTTGGGTATGGGATTTACCCAATACCTGGTAGAACCTTAGTGCGACTTGCAAAGACCGCAACTAAACTAGGTTTTTCTAAATCGCTGAGACCATGGTTTATCTATTGTTATAAACAAATGATTGAGACTTTAAACAAACCGGTAGATATTACCACAAAGATAAATAAAGTGCAGGCCCGTTTTGGCGAAAGCGTTTTGCCGGAGACTATTGGTTTTCAACGAAAACTCTTTTTGAAGAAATGTATTAATAGTGAGGCCGTACTTTCCGGATCGGTAAAATCGAAATTATATAATAATGAAATTAAACTTGTGGCTTCAGTTTTAAGCCCTTTCGGCTGGGGCGAAGTGTGTTTCCGAGATTTTGAAACAATTATGAATGGCGGTTTATTAATTAAGCCAGATATGAACCACCTGGAGACCTGGCCTGATATTTACGTAAAGTCGAAAACTTACGTACCGGTAGACTGGGATGGAGATAATTTGACCGATGTTATTGATAGTGTTTCTGATAGAATAGCTGATTATCGCGGCATTGTTGAAGCGGGTAGAACGGAATACAGAAAAGCATTGTTAGGTTTAGACAGTCGCGTATTCCATTTTCTTAGCGAAGCTGTGGGGGCAAATGCTATAGTGGTTGAAAGCGATGATTTCTATAGTGAACAAGCCATCAGATGATTGCTGTTTCCTTGCTACCAGTTATCATCAACAGCTATGGTTATTTTTCAACGCGATTTTTTGAGGGTGTTTAACAATCTTAAACTTCAAACATATACAATGTGCGGAATTGTCGGTAGTATCAATTGTTATATGCCAGATGAGACAGTTCAGTTAATCAGGCATAGAGGCCCGGATGAGTTCGGTGCCAGAGAAATGATTATTAATAATCATGTTGTCAGGTTATTTCATCACAGGCTCTCGATATTGGATTTAAGTGCCAATGGTAGTCAGCCAATGGAATCTTCCGACGGGCAGGGCATAATTATCTTTAATGGGGAAATATATAATCATGCAGAATTGCGCGAGCTGATGTATGACCTGCCTTTCCGCGGCCATTCGGATACTGAGACGCTTGTTAATTTGTGCAGACTGTCTTGTACGGAGTACTCACTTTCTCAGCTCAACGGCATTTTCGCATTTGCTTACCTGGATATTGAAAATCAAAAGCTTTACCTGGTCAGGGATCGTTTTGGAGTAAAACCGCTGTATTATTATTTTGAAGAAGGTAAGGTAATTTTCTCATCCGAAATAAGACCTATAGTCGACAGGATAAGGCAAGTATTTTCGACAAGTTCTATCACATCTGCATTGGCATTACGCCATGTTCCTGGAGCTGCCACTCTGTTCAAAAACATATTTAAAGTAGAGCCTGGGCAATACATTGAAATAAATATTGGCGATAGTCTTTCACTAACAAAAAAATACTTTGCTGACTTAGATCAGCGAAAAGTGCCGGTTAATACAACGAGTAAACAACTGGTAACAGAATATGGCCAATTGCTTGAAAAAGCAGTCGAACGGCAGTTGCTTTCGGATGTTGAGGTGGGTATTTTGTTAAGTGGCGGCGTTGATTCATCTCTTATAGCTGCAATAGCAAGATCAAAAGTAAAAAGTATTAAGGCCTTTACTGTTGGATTCGATGATAAAGAACTTGATGAAAGAGAAAACGCAAGAATCACTGCCGCTTATCTGAATTTGGATCACTATTGTGCAGAAGTAAAGTTTGGCAATTTTTTGAATCAGTTCGAACAAATTGTCAATATTGTCGAAGAGCCGGTTGACTCAGGCTCGATATTATCTATGTATACGCTTTCAAAATTAGCCTCTTCAAAAGTAAAAGTTGTGCTGAGCGGGCAGGGCGCTGATGAACCATTAGGTGGATATAGAAAATATAAGGCTTTGCCGGTTATTGAGTTATTGTCATCAGCAAACTTTCTACAGGGATTTTTCCGCTTTTGCTCAAGGCATACCGGAAACCAAAATTTGCGAAGGATATTATCCACCTCAGGAACATCAGATGATCTTTATGCTTATTTTGAATTTAATAGCCTGTTTGGCAATCATGATATAGCTAAACTTTTAAACAAACAGGAAGCCGAATGGATTTCTTCGAACCATGATGCTGCCGTGAATTGTTTTCATGAAAGTTTAAGTTCCAGAAGAAACCTGCCAAATCGTAGAAGTAGTCTATATCCATATCTTGACACAAGAACTAAATTGCCCGAAACGCTTCTGAAATATACCGATAAAATTACTATGCATTTCGCCCTTGAGTGTCGGGTTCCCATGCTGGATAATGATCTGGTAGCTTTTATTGAGTCTTTGCCCAGAGCAAATAAGTTTGGTTTCAAAAATAGCAAAATCATACACAAAACCTTTGCGAAGGAGTATCTTCCAGGGGAGATGATTCATCGCAAAAAGTTAGCATTTCATGCTCCTTCAAAATCATATCTTAAAAATCATTCTAAAGAAATAAAAGAATGGTTTGTCATTAATGACAATAAGCTTTTTTGGAGAATATTTGATAGGAAAAAGATTTTAGGATTGGTTAATGAGCATGCGCAATTTGGAAATCGGGAAAAGGAACTGATACTGATTATGAGCACTTATTTTTTGACCGCTAAAAGAAAGGAACCTGTTCATATCTAGATTCTGAAAGACAACGATGGTTTATTTCGGGAGATTTCAAAAGAAGTATTTCAAAAACTTTATCTACCCTAATATATTTTATGAAAGTGCTTTTTGTTTGCAGTGGCAACAACAAGAAATTAGGTATTGCTCCTTTTATTAAACAACAAGGTGAGTCTCTTATAAAAAAAGGGATTGATGTTGATTATTTTCCCATTGTCGGGAAAGGTATTTTTGGGTATCTGAAGGCGGCCATAAGACTTCGCCTCCATTTGCGACAACGGAGCTATGATTTAATTCATGCGCATTTTGCGCTTTCCGGCTGGACCGCTGTACTCGGAACCAGGAGAGTGCCTGTTGTTTTATCGCTTATGGGTGATGATGCGTATGGCGCTTACATTGGCGTAAATACAGTTCGCATTAGCAGCAGATTATTCACTCTTTTCACTCTGCTTATACAGCCTTTTGTGAAAGCAATCATTTCCAAGTCACAAAACATTGAGAAATATGTATTGTTAAAAAGCAGGTCTTACATTATTCCAAACGGGATTGATATCGAAGAATTCCGGCCGCAGCCATTAATTAATAAGTCTGCACATTTTTCAAAAGAAAAAAGAATTATTCTTTTCCTTGGAAATAAAGCAGAAGTAAGAAAAAATTATCACCTGGTAGAAAAGGCCGTAAATCTGTTGAAACTGCCAGATGTGGAATTAGTCAATCCATATCCTGTAAAACATGCTGATGTGCCTGCTTTGTTATGCGTTGCAGATGTACTTGCGGTCCCTTCGTTGATGGAAGGCTCTCCCAATGTTGTTAAGGAAGCAATGGCATGTAATTGTCCAATTGTGGCTACAAATACCGGTGATGTAAAATGGGTAATAGGAGAAACACAGGGATGTTATATTTCCTCTTTCAACGTATATGAGTTTTCTGCCAAATTAAGATTGGCATTAAATTTTGCAGTAACAAAAGGTAGAACTGATGGTGCAAACCGACTGGTAAAGCTAGGTCTTGATGAAGACTGTATTGCAAAAAAAGTGATCGCCGTTTATAATAAAGTATTAAGGAATGAGTGATGAGCCATGCGTATAAATCCGTGTGCCGGATTTGAGCGACAATTTATACTTAAAATAGTGTTTCGGTTAAAGATTGTGCCATTGTTAAGAAGCCTTAAATAACTCAGGTAATCAATTTTTATTTTTCTAAACTTAAGATCTGTAATGAGAATATTGATCGATATCAATCACCCGTCCCATGTTCATTATTTTCGGAATTTTTATAAGCTTATGGTAGCACGTGGGCACAATGTCTATTGTGTTTCCAGGAATAAGGAAATGGAACATAAGCTTCTTCAATTATACAATATCCCATTCCTGGACAGGGGTAAGGGGAAAAAAGGGAAAGTTGCTAAACTGATATACCTGATCTATGCGGATTTCATGCTTTTAAAGATTGCAAGAAAACTAAAAATTGACCTTTTCTTAAATTTTCTTCATCCTTATCCGTCACAGGTTGCAAAGATATTAAATAAAACCTCCTTAGTGTTTAGTGACACAGAGCATGCAAGACTACATCACAAGCTTACCGTTCCTTTTGCAACGAAGGTCTTTACTCCGGGTTGTTATAAGATCGATTTGGGCGAAAAGCATATCAGGTTCCAGGGCTATATGGAACTGGCTTATCTGCATTCCAATTATTATAAACCTGATCCATCAATAATTGAAATTCTCGGCATCAAAGATTCAGAAAAATTTGTTATTGTGAGATTTGTGTCCTGGAATGCCACCCATGATTTTGGCCATTCCGGTATGAGTTTGCAAAATAAAATAAAGGCAGTTCTTGAATTGTCCAGGTGGGCAAAGGTTTTTATTTCTTCTGAAGTAGAATTGCCAGGAGACCTGGAAGAATTCAGAATAAGTATCCCTTTCAATAAAATGCATGATGCTTTATACTATAGTTCGCTTTTATTCGGTGAAAGCGGTTCTATGGCGTCGGAAGCAGCTATATTAGGCACGCCTGCTATCCGTATCAGTTTTAATCAACTTGGATATCTGGAAGATCAGGAAAATAGGTATGGCTTAGTTTACAATTTTGGCGATAGTGAGCGGGAACAGGAGCTTGCAATTGAAAGAGGCTTAGAAATAATAAAAGACAAATCTGCAAAGAAAGAATATAGCGATAGAAGTGAAAAGCTACGCGGTGACTGTATAGATACAACTGAGTTTATGATAAATGAAGTGATGAAATATGAAGAAAACCCTTCTTCTTATGTAAAAAGTCTGGTCTGAAGTTGAAATATCCTTCAGGCTACACAAGATGTGGCTTTCGTGCTATGTTTCCCGGCGACGGGATACTACAGAAAAATCAAAGGCGGTCTCATCGCTATCGTAACAATTCTTCGAGAACAGCGGAATCCACTTTCGGATTGAATCAGACAATCTTTCTTAAACCCCTCAATTTAGTTTTATGATCAGTGCAAAACCAACAGGCCCTTTAGTCAGCTCAGTAGGAAGTAAACTGTCATTTAACCCTTTAAAAAGAAATAAAAATGTCAAGTATGCATTAATTGCCGGAACCGGCATTATGGCAAAGAAGGTAGAGATGCAATTGATGGCACATAAAGTCAATGGATATGAAATCAAGGGTTTTATTAATTGCACAAATAATGAGGAATGTATTGTTGAACGAAGTATGGTGATAGGAAATTTGCAAAATATAAATGACTTTTTAAAAGATAATGTAGTAGACGAGATAGTTATTGCTTTACCTGGTAAACCAATTCAGAAAATACAAAACATTTTATCAGCTGCGGACTACTATGGAATCCGCGTTAAATACATACCAGGCTATGATGATTTATTCGGTACAGATTATCAGGTTACAAGGTTTGGGCAGATAGATGCGTTAAGCATTCATAAATCGCCCATGGATTCGGTATATGGTTCTTTCTTTAAAAATTGCTTTGATAAAATCTTTGCTGCCTTCGTTTTGCTTTTTCTTTCACCATTACTTTTTCTACTTGTGTTGCTTATAAAAATGGAGTCACCCGGGCCGACTCTTTATTGTCCCATACGGATCGGGAAGGGGGGCAAGCCTTTTAAGTTATTTAAGTTCAGAAGCATGAGGGAAAATGACGAATCATCAGGTGGCAAGCTTTCAACATCAAAAAATGATCCCAGGGTGACCCGTTTCGGAAAAATTCTAAGGAAGTATAGTTTAGATGAACTCCCACAGTTTGTGAATGTTCTACAAGGACACATGAGTGTTGTTGGCCCCCGGCCGCACCGGCGATATCTGAATGAGCAATTGCAGGGTTGTGTAACCAGGTATATGATCAGGCATTATGTGAGACCGGGTATAACCGGATGGGCCCAGGTAAATGGATGGAGAGGTCCAACCGATACAGAAGAGCAAAAAAGACAACGTACCCTACATGATTTATGGTATATAAAACACTGGTCGTTTTGGCTGGATATAAAAATTATTTTATTGACAGTTTTTGGTAAAAAAGCTGGTCACGGTGCTTTTTAGAATTTTTCGCTTTTGTAATAGAAACGTGAATACTCACTTAATTTTTATTTTATGAAAAAGATCTTTTTTTCGTACCTGTGCTGCCTAAGTGCATTTTTTTCTTTTGCACAAAATGATATCAGAATAGCAAGTTCACTGACTTCTTTTGATAATTATCCAGATCTCCGGGATAATCATAATTTAACATACTGGCTGAACAATCTGGGACTCAATACACATGAAGATGACGAGCCGGTTTATAGCGGTGGTCCAGGTTTTCCAATGGGAGTTCCGGGAATAAATGCCAGTCCCAGACCTCCTTTTAATGCTATCACCACACTCGACCCTATCCAGATCGGGGGTATAGATACGCAACATAAGCCCCAGGCAAAAACATGGTGGTATGCGGGGCAATGGTGGTGTGCGCTTCCGCCAACTATCGGAGGGACATGGATATTCAGGCTGGATGGAACTACCTGGACGCCAATATTGCGACTTGCGACGTCTGGCAGCAGAACTGATTGTTGGAATGTCGGCGATCTTGTTCATGTCTTAATGTTTAAAGGTTCAGGCGCTAATGCAATCGCAACTCTGCAGTATGATCCTGCAACCAATACTTATAAAAATTGGGGTGGAAGACCTTCCCCGACAAACGTAACTTTTCCAAGTGGTGTGGAAGCGGCCACACTTACTATAGATGGAACAGGCAGGATGTGGGTGGCCGCAGATGCAGTAAATGACATCCAGGTATGGTGGAGTGATTCGCCATACAATACCTGGAGTGCTTCTATTAACATAGCATCAGGAGTATCTAGTGATGATATCTCAGCAGTTACCAAACTCCAGGGTAAAATCGGTGTTTTTTGGTCAAATCAAAACACGGGTCTTTTTGGTTTTAGGACCCATACCGATGGCGATAATCCTAACACCTGGACCGCAGATGAAAGACCTGCTTCCCAGTCAGCCATTCCAGGCAATCCCCGCATGGCGGATGATCATATGAATTTAACGCTGTCAAGTAATGGTACACTTTACTGTGTTGCCAAAACCAGTTATAACAATGTTAACCTTCCAGAGCTCATATTATTGGTACGTCGTCCGAATGGCACCTGGGATAACCTTTATCCGGTGACGATTGGGGAAGGTAGCCAGGCTATAGTTTTGTTGAATGATGTATTAGGGAAACTCAAAATAGTATACACAAGCCTTTCAAACGGTGGCCGTATTCTTTATAAAGAATCTCCTGTTTCCAACATCTCTTTTACTGCTCCGACAGTATTAATGGGTGGCCCGTCAGCAAACTATAATTTTTCATCCAGTACCCATCAAACCTATAACCCTGACGTCGCAATCGTGGCAACTGACCAGGGAAGCCCCCGGCAGATAGTGAGCGTATTGGCATCAGATGGTCCACCGGGTGATGTAACTCCTCCATCAGTTTCAGGTATCCCTCGTTCTTCACCGACAACACAAAATACAACTGCGACGACAGTGGTCTTTGCCGTCAACTTCTCCGAATCGGTAACTGGCGTAAATGCATCAGATTTTACAGTGACAACCGGGGGAACAGCTGCCGGCAACATCAGCAATGTGTCGGGTTCCGGAGCGGCATATACTGTTACTATTAACAATATCACAGGTACTGGTAGTTTGCGGCTCGATCTGAACGCAAGTGGAACCGGTATAGTAGATGGGGCCAGTAATCCCATAACGGGTGGCTTTACGAACGGAGAAACCTACAATGTTTCACCCGGTGATTTTACCTCACCATCAGTTTCGAATATACTTCGCTCTTCACCTACGACACAAAATACCACGGCGACAACGGTAGTCTTTGCGGTCAATTT
Source organism: Flavitalea sp. (assembly GCF_035489435.1). NCBI lineage: Bacteria > Pseudomonadati > Bacteroidota > Chitinophagia > Chitinophagales > Chitinophagaceae > Flavitalea > Flavitalea sp. Next base: position 76,794 of record NZ_DATHKG010000181.1, on the reverse strand, counting down.
CTCCGAAGCGGTCAATGGAGTGGATGCATTAGATTTTACACTGTCAACCGGGGGAACAGCCGCTGGTAGCGTCAGTGGTGTGTCCGGCTCCGGAGCAGCATATACTGTTACTGTCAGCAATATCACAGGTACAGGTAGTTTGCGGCTGGATCTTAATAGCAGTGGAACCGGCATTGTAGATGGGGCCAGTAATTCAATCACTGGAGGCTTCACGAGCGGAGAAACCTATAATGTTTCACCAGGTGATGTAACGCCACCATCAGTGTCAGGTATACTTCGTTCTTCACCGACCACACAAAACACTACGGCAACTACAGTGGTCTTTGCAGTTAACTTCTCTGAAGCGGTCAATGGAGTGAATACATCAGACTTTTCACTAACCATCGGGGGAACAGCTAATGGAATCATCACCAACGTTCTGGGGGTATGTGCTAATTATACTGTAACAGTTACATCCCTTACCGGAACCGGCACATTGCGCCTGGATCTCAAGAATAATGGAACAGACGTTGTTGATGCTTTCGGTAACCCGATAACAGGTGGGTTTAGTTCAGGCGAATTCTATATTATTGACCCACCCCAGCTGGCTGGCAGAGCCAAAATAAAAAATACTTCTATGGCCAGAAGTGATCTAACAGCTAAAAGCATAGAGGCAACGGTTTTTCCAAATCCATTTTCTAACGAAGCTACTTTCAGGTTCACATTGCCACAGACTGAGAAATACTCTATTAAATTTTATAACAGTAGTGGTGCCCTGATATCCCAGGTTGATGAAGGTACGGCCCATGCCAATGTCGCAAAGAATGTCAAAATCGATGGGACTCGCCTGGTGGCAGGATTGTATATGATAAGTATACAAACCGGTAATGAAACAAAAGTCTTAAAAGTGGTGAAAGAATAAAGTTGAGACTGTTATTGCATCCGGTTCAACTGTTTATCCTGGCATAAAAAAATCGGGATTGTACAAATAAAAGAGGCTGTCTCAAATCTAAATTGAGACAGCCTTTTTTAGTGCGCCATGCATGGCGATAAACTTGACGGTGCGAGTCCGTTATGGGGGTTGGTAATCACCAACCATTAGCCAAGAGCAAGGGTGTCCACCGCGAGGTGGAATCTGAAGGAAGCTTCGAGGCAAAGTTCCGGCGCGAGGAACACTAACACCATCAGGCAGCCGTTGTGTGGATGAGCTTGCTAAACAAAGCGAAGTCCAAAGATTACACGGACATAACGATGTAAATGGCGCGTGTATATGGAATGAAGGTTTATCGTCTTACCATGGGAGATCTCACAGACGCGTGAAAACAATATGTATGAAGCGCGGTTGAAACAAGATTTGCTGTGAGAAGTCAGCCGAGGCCATAGTACAACATGCGACATATGTTGGAAGGGCTGAACCTTAAGAAGTAAGCAGTAAATGAATGTTACCAGATGCAAGGTAGAAAGCAGCAAATATCGCAAGATAGCTACCTACAGAAAAATAGGGCGGAACCCGAAGACTATGTGGGTACCGCAGAAGACTTAGGATGGTGTTCTGGAAACAGTGGAAACGAACGAGCACCAAACAAACCAATCTCGTCAAACTTGGCATAGCCAAGTCCAAAGCCTGGGAGTATGCGAATACGAGGAAAGGCTACTGGCATATTGCCAATAGTTGGATCCTGTCTACGTCCGTAACTAATGAGCGGCTCAGAGAAAGGGGATACTTGTTCCTGACGGACTGTTACCTGGATGCAAGGTAACTAAATTAAGGAACCGCCGTATACCGAACGGTACGTACGGTGGTGTGAGAGGAAGATAGCGGACTGAAAGTCCGCTATCTTCCTACTCGATTGTTTTATTATGAAGTTTTTATTTCACAAAAGTGAAACTAATAGTGTATGGCGTACCTGCTGTACCGCCGCCGTTTGCTCCGGAATAAGGAGTGGCTTTAATAGTGTATTTGCCTAATGCTGGTGGATTCCAATTATCAAAAAAGTAGTTGCTTTTTCCATCATCACCATGCAAAGAAAAAGGAAGGTTGCTGTCGCTATATTGTTTTGTTTGCGTACCGCTTAATTCAAATTTCACACTTCCTACAGTACCAGATGTGTTTGCCCGGATGTTCAATTTATCAACATCGATTGTTGCCAGACTGATGGTAGCTCCATTTGCAATAGTACTGATATCTTTTTCTGTATGAGCACTAACTAAAGTAAAGCCTGTAATAGGAGATTGACCAGGGGTTGGAGTTGGTGTCGGGGTTGGCGTTGGAGTAGGAGTAGGCGTAGGAGTAGGAGTAGGTGTCGGAGCTGGTGTCCCAGATGAGCCGCCGTTAGGAGTTGGCGCCATTTCCCCTAAAGTTGCGTTTTCATTGCCCAATCTTATGTCATCAAAAAATAAAACTCTTTTGCTGGTCTCAGTTGTTTGTGAACCATTCCAGTTTGATTTATAGATTCCAATTTTCCACTCAGGATTTGTCAGGCCACTTTCACTGCTCAATTTATACATATTAGAGCCGGATCGGTTGATGATTTGTTGTCCGTTAAGCCATAATTCAACTAAGCCATCTGAACCACCTGAATGCTTTACATGAAAAACAAAAGTTAACCACTTGTCTTTAGTAACCGGTCCCAGATCAATCTTCTCAGAGGTGCCTTTGTATGTAGGGATGATATTCAGGCGGAAACGATCATCTTTAATCCGTAAACTGATCGCGCTGCTAGTTCCGTGTTCATGTTGCTTCCATTGTCCTATTAATTCATCTCCTGAATCAGGTTTGAAATCAGACGAAGGAAAATAAGCTGCAAAACTATACCAACGATTCAGGTTCGTAGCAACCGGGAACACAACTTCTGTACGAGTGCCGCCATTGTTTTCAGGATCAGTATCCCTTAATTCAAAACGTCCGGTTTTGCTTCCTTGAAATACGGGGCTGCTGGCTACAGTGAAAGCATATGATGTTTCAAATTGTGTATTCAGATTCGCGAAGGGGTTGCTGCCTTCAAACGTTTCACTGTACAAAATGTTTTTACTTAGAGATGTTGCACTTAAAGAAGAGATGGCTGTTTCATTTTCTTCGCTAGAAAGTGGTTCCTGTAGATCTGCTTTGTTACACGAAAATAAGACTGATAATACTAGCATTGGCCCAAGCATAGGCATGACTTTGCAAGGCAATTTCCTGCATTTTTTCATTGAAATTGGATTTTTTTGTTAAGAAATTGAATTTTTGTGGTTAAGTGGATTCTAATGATTAACTAAATAGTTTTTGTGTTTAACTGAGATGATTTTTTGTTGGTAAGCAAATAGATGTTATATATAGTCGCGGAGTAAGCCTGCCTGTGGAATTTATCGTCAATCTCTAACCGAATCGCCTTTCTAAAATATCTTCAGACTTTTTGCAAATATGGTGCCATAGAGACCAATGATTGACAAACTTGATTACAATCACTGTCAAACTTGATTTCGATCACTTCTAATCTCTTTTCTTTTTGAAAACTGTTGCTCTCTGCCTCTTTCTGTTGCTCTCTGCCTCTTTAAATGAAAAAAAAGAAATAGTTTTTTTTAGTTTGGAGGAACCGTAAATTTATTATATAGGATTACTTACGCTAAACGATACGCTAAATTGATTACAGAGATATGCTCTTAAGCTTTGGCTTTAGAGAACATGGAGGATACGCTAAACTACTAACGGAGTTATGCTCTAAAGTCCTTGGCTTTAGAGAACATGGAATAATAGATATTAAATAAAATATTAGATATTAATGTGCCTGACATATAATCTTAAAATTCCCAGGGGATTGACTGAAATCAATTATTATCGCAGTTGATGCAAATGTTCTGCTTATAACAGGATTTATTCTTTCAGCTTCTGGTAAATGCAACTTCTGGTAAATGGGTTTCAGAACCAATGAATTTTTTCACCGATTTTTGCTTGTAAATTGAAAAGATGGAAATTCTAAAGCATCCCTGGCCCTGGTATGTAGCCGGGCCAATCATAGGCTTAATAGTCCCCGCATTGCTTATACTGGGGAACAAACATTTCGGTATCTCTGGAAATTTCCGGCATGCATGTGCAGCATGTTTTCCTGCCGGGATCAGGTATTTCAAATATGAGTGGAAAAAGGAAATATGGAATTTCTTTTTCGTGGGAGGAATATTGGCCGGGGCAGTCATAGCTGTATCAATGCTAAATAACCCGGCACCTATTGTTGTAAATCCAAAGCTTGAAGCAGAACTCGCAGCTTATGGTATCAATGATTTCAGTTCAATGGTACCCAGGCAATTATTCAATTTTGAATCCCTGTTTACACTAAGAGGTTTCATCATGCTGGTTCTTGGGGGATTTTTAATTGGCTTTGGAACAAGATATGCAGGCGGCTGTACCAGTGGTCATTCAATTACAGGTTTAAGTGATTTGCAGTTTCCTTCCCTGGTTGCTACCATTTGTTTTATGATTGGAGGTTTTACTATGTCTAACCTGCTACTGCCATATATTCTGAGTTTATAAAAAATATACTGAGTTTATAAAAAGGACCAGGAAAATAATATTTCAACGATGGATAATTTTGAGACCTATATGCCCACAGAACTTAAATCCACACCGGTGGGTATTGCAAAGGAGATTGCTGAGACAGATTTTGAAGTGCGATCCCTGGACACTATTTGTTTGAATGAATCTGAAAAACAACATCCCCTGTGGTATAATTTAAAATACTCCATGGTAGGTATCATATTTGGAATAGTATTCGTGAAAGCAGAGATTATTTCCTGGTTTAGAATACAGGAAATGTTTAAACTCCAGAGCTTTCATATGTATGGAGTGATAGGAACTGCGGTTTTAACCGGTATGCTGTCGGTTGCATTAATAAAGAAATTCAATATAAAAACCATCTATGGTGAACCGATCCTTTTTCGGGCAAAAAAGTTTAACAAGGGCCAGGTAATCGGAGGTTTAATGTTTGGCTTGGGCTGGGCGATGACAGGGGCTTGTCCGGGGCCATTATTTGCACAGATTGGCATAGGAGCATTTGTGGTTTTTGTTATTATTCTTAGCGCTATTGCCGGTACCTGGACTTATGGATTTTTCAGAGAAAGGTTACCGCACTGACAGGAGAGTAGTTTTATGTACCAGGAGGCAGTAAATGTTTATTTGATTCTAATCTAAAATCGAAAACATTGTTTCAGGGAGTACTAGATTCAATTTTTTTTCCGGCCATCTTTCTGGCAATACTGATATGTTTTATCGCAATTGGTTATCTTTTATCAAAACGACTTGTTGGAAACCGTCAGGAGAATTGGCATACTGCGGGGTTATTCAGCGTGATTATTAGTTTCTTTACCCTGGTGTTGGCTTTTACATTATCATCATCCTCAAATTCGAATAACGAGCGGTCAAGGTTTTTAACCGAACATAGTAACACGATTGCAAACCTTTATAGGAGCAGTCTTAGTTTCCATGATTCCATTCGCAAGGCTGTCAAAGATTATACTATCGAATGGCTCGAAGTAAAAATTCAATCATCTTACTTACACGGTGCGGCAAGGACTGCGTTGGATGAAAATCTTTTCAACTCAATGAAGCAAATTTCAGAAAGATGTCGGCAATTGTGCGATCAGGTTCTTCGTCTGCCGAACAGGCGAGGCAGGTGATAACACAACAGGAAAAAATTATTGAACTGGATAACAATCTTCATTTTAGCAACCAGGAAAGAACGCCGGTGGGAGTGATGTTATTGCTTTTATTTTGAGGATGGGCAGTTGGATTTTTGATTGGATTTTCAGCTTTTTACTTTCGGCAACATTATTTTATCGGGCCGGTAATCTTTCTTGCGCTTTCGAGCCTGGCTGTAATTGTAATTCAGGACATGGATAACCCACATACTGGTTTTATCAAACCTCCTTATGAGTCTTATGTCCAGGTGTTGAATATGATTAAGACTGATTTATAACTATTTTGCTTTGCATGGTAGTCATAGCCGGAGGCCCTTCTGCAAATTTTTATATTAACGGAGTGTTTCCTTATGGAAGGTTTTCCAGGAATGCCAGAATTCCTGGTAAGACTGAACTTTCCGTAATTTTTCCCCTTTGGAGATACCATCAAGGCTTTCGCCGGATAGATTCCAGGTAGATCCATCGTTATCCTTCATCTGATCAAATCCTGATTTCTTAAAAGAAAGCACTTTGCCTTTTACTGTCCTGTCAAAAGCATGAAATGAAGCAGTATCGTTTTGAAGGGTTAATAAAATCGGCAGGCCTGGTAATGAATCTGATATTATCTGGTTTTTCACCAATTCGTTCCAGTCATATGCTTTCGAAGTTTGATCATGACTTACTCCTATAACCCATGACTTCGGCATCCAGGAAGCAGAGTCTCTTTTTGTGAGACTGCTTTCTCCATTGCCCCTATCATATCTCACCAATTGCTCATATTTTGCTGCAAACGTTTTATCAGGTTGCATCACTAGTGAATTGGGATATTGTATCAACCATGTATTTAAGGATGCCTGCTCTGAAGGCAATTCTTTTAAAGTTGTTCCTTTTAAAGGACCTGCGATAGAAACCCCTGTAGCCTGCTGCCACCAGCTTTTGGTTGAGGCATCTTCAAACATAGCATTGAAATGATCCATACCTACAAGCCTGAATTCTTCGGCCTTACCGTTAACAGCCGGGCTGAAAGCCCGACCAGTTCTGCATACCGTACAATAAGTTATCATAACCTGTGTGTTACCAATTGAATCTCTCACCTGGTGATGATAGCCGATCAGTTGTATTGGGTAAGCTTTTGCTTCGCCATTTATTTCGACACCAATAACAAGTTTATTTCCATCGATCTTATTTGTGCCTGCAGCGCTAAACGTTTTTTGTTCCGGCTGATAAAACATTTTATCAGCTTCAAAACGAAAATTAATAAAGAAGAAAATCACTGCATATAAAATCATGAACAGTGAGAAAACTACTTTAGCCCGGGTCCTGCCGTTTTTAAAAAGACCAATTGCTGGAAAAATTATCAGCAGCAAAGCAATAATTCTTAACCAAAATACATTCCTCCCTAACCAGTAAGCAAGTGAAATAGTGTCTGATTGCTGGCTGCCCGGAAATGGCATAATAAAATAGACGCGCAGTGTTTCTATTGCAAATAAAAGCAGCAGCCCCGTTACAAGCAGTAAAGGTTTCATCAGGGTTTTTTGAATGATATAATGGTGAATAAAGGAACAAAAAACCTATTGGGATTTTGCTATGTAAGTCGAATATACATTTTCTTTTAGAAGGGAATTAACTCCATCGTGTTTAAATTTGATGCATTCATCCAACTAAAATCAAATTACTATGGAACAAAAATATGATGACCAGCTAAGACATATTTACAACCTATTCAATGCAAGGGATATTGATTCAATTCTGGTGCATGTAGATAAGAACGTGCATTGGCCAAACGGTTGGGAAGGAGGTTATGTAAATGGACACGAAGAATTGAGAGACTACTGGACAAGACAATGGATAGAAATTGACTCTTTTGTTGAACCCCTGGCAATCAATCTTAAACAAGACGGAAAAATTGAAGTCGAGGTTCACCAGCTCGCAAAAGACAAGGCAGGTAACTTGTTATTTGACGGAAAAGTAAAGCATATTTATTCTTTTCAAAATGGATTAATCAAAGGCATGGAAATTGATAAGAATTAATGTGAAGGTTGTTTTTTGGCTTAATGCTAACTTTAATAGAATTGCCGGCAACCGGATTAAATAGTATATTTATTGTGCATTCCCGTTATTGACGCCTGCCCGATGATTGCTCCTTCCGCACTCCATTCGTCATAATTAAATTTATTACAATGAAGTCCTCATCCCTTCTGCCTGCATCCTTGCTGGGCACCTTTCTCTTCTGCATGATTTCCTGCGGAGATCAGACCGAACAGAAAGACAACGAAACCGCTGACTCTGTCGGCTACGATTCTGCCAGTAGTACCGCTCTAGCAACTCCCACTTCCACTTTTGTTACAACGCCGGAAACCATGATGTTCGTGATTCAGAAAGTCGCGGATTACGACAAATGGCTGACTGTTTATGAAGAGCATGACTCTGTCCGGTTGGCAAACGGAGTTCATAATTATGTGATTGGTTATAGCACCACTGATCGAACCAGGATTTTTGTGGCATTGAAGTCGGACCAGGTAGACAAGGCAAAAGCTTTTGGTAAATCCGCTGATCTGAAACAGGCTATGCAAAAAGGCGGCGTGAAAGGATCCCCCAAAATAAATGTTTACAATATAACTTTCCAGGACACCGGTAAAATCAGTACAAACCTGCGATCGCAAACTACCTTTTCAGTAAAGGACTGGGATACCTGGCAGCGAAAATTTGACAGTTCGCGCCATATCAGGGTGGACAACGGCCTTGTTGATCGCGCTTATGGCCACGATGCCGACAATAACAAAAAGGTGACCATTGTTGTAGCAGTAATTGATACTGCCAAAGCTTATGCTTTCTGGAAATCGGACCAGATAAAAGAATTACGAAAAAACTCGGGGGTCATTGGAGAACCTGAGCGTTTTAATTTCCGTATTGTAAAGCGGTACTAAACCAAACACTGCTGGTTCAGAGATGTAATTTTTTATGTGTAACACAGCAATTAACTTCACCAGAAATAAATTGATTTGCTGGGTATAGTTCTATGCGGTGGAAGAAGTACCCGGATGGGTGCCGATAAAGGTTTGCTCAAACCGGAGACGAAAACCTGGGGGCAAATTGCGATAGACAAAATGGCCGCACTAAATATCGCGGTAAAAATATCAGTAAACAATAACCAGCTTCCTGCTTATTGCGCTGTCTTTTCAAGTAACAACCTTATTGCCGACAATATATCTCTTCCCTTGCACGGCCCGCTGCTGGGAGTATTGAGCAGTCATCTTCAATATCCGACTGAAGATTTGTTCATACTTGCCTGTGACATGCCGCTTATGGAACCTTTTTTATTAGAAGAACTTAAGGCCGGGTATCGTTTGCATTCATCTTATGATGCATATATATTCTCTAACGATAGCGAGCCTGAACCATTATGTGGTATTTACACCGCAAAAGGGCTATCTGTTATTCTTACTATGCTGCTCGAAGGGCGACTAACCAGGCACAGCATGAAATTTATGCTCGGCCTCCTGCATGTAAAAGTGGTTCCGGCAACGGATGAGCAGAAAAAGTATTTCCGTAATTTTAATGATCATGCCGGACTAGAAGGACTGTAGGCCTAACTTTTTCTTTTCTGTCTTTCTGAATTCATCTTTTGGCCCTTCGCATAAAGGGCATTTGTAATCATCCGGAAGCGATTCGAAGGTTGTGCCGGCATCTATGCCATTTTCATATTCGCCGGTTATCTCATCGTAGATAGTAAGGCACTGACTGCATTGATAAACATATTCCGCTATGTTTTCCTTTCTTTCTTTTTGGACGGGAATTTCCCTTTCAGTGATTAAATTCTTATTGTTCCTGTTATTATAAAAGGCTGTTACAGACCTTCGTAATTGTTCGCCTAAAAGGAATTTCGGATTATTACTGCTAAACACGAAACCCGTACGTTCATTAGGATTAAAATCATGTGCGCATAAGATATCGTACAAATGGAAGAACTCAAAACCAAATATAGAAAGCAGTGATTTGCGTCTGACCAGGATGCTGCTGAATACCTCGCTTTTTTTCCTTGTCTTGATTCCTATACAAACACCGAAGGTCCTTGTGTCTTCGTTGTTCAACCTTTTAACCAGGTAATTTTTGAGCAATAGTCCTTCCCTGCAATTATCTTCTACCTGGAAATTAAGTTCATTGGCAGCGTGCCGCACATTTATCTGGTGCTTTTCCAGCAACCGGTTCCAGGCTGTTTTATCCTTTTCCTCAATACCTTTAACGATAACTGATTTCCAGGAAGTAGAGCACAATTGACCGATCTTGGTTTTAAGACATAACAAACAAAGGTCCTTCAAAAACGATATACTAAATAATTCATCGCGCCGGTATATGCCTAACCAATATTTGTTGTTGTAACGGTTCAGTCCCTCGTAATAAGGCAGGTTGAAGCCCGGAAGTACTGCTGCCTTTTCTGCAGTTTTTGTAATATATTTTTCCAGTTCTATCTTTTTGAATAATAGTACTCCATTTGCCAGTTTATTATCATAAAACTCATGTTTAAACCGGAGGATGACTCTTTCAATTTCTCCCGAGAGACTTGCAACATCATTGGTATATACCAATTGATCCCATTCATAAATAGTGTTCGTTTTGGGAAAACGCACAAACAGATGCCAGAAATGTTGAGCTGTGGAAGAAGCAACCCAGTTGATATTCCCGGTAAGCATTGGTGTAAAACTTTGGTTACTGTCGGATATATTAATTTTTAACCCTGGTCTATAATCTATTCCATCAAAAATATCTTTATACACCCCTTCGCTTAGCCAGGTATTATTAATAAATGCCTCTTCTGCAGGATAGCTGCTAACGATATTCGGGAAATTATCGGCATTCATTTCAAATGGAATATCCATTTTCTTTAGTTCTTCAATCATAACCCCGACGGTCTCCGGCGATACATCGATCAGTAATTGCTGACGTAGTCCGAAGCTAACATCATGCACACCAGCTATGCTGGCCGCTACCAGGATATTATAAAGTTCTCCCGGGGAAATAATGCCGCCGGGAAAATTAATCTTTATGGTAACCAGTGATTTCATATGCCTGTTTTTCTCCGCGAAAGCGGGTGTATGTTGCTGTTAAGCCAAATTCCCTCAGCGCCTTCGGAAAATTTTTACTTTCATGACCTGGCCTGCACAATTTCAATAAAACAAAACGTTGCAGGTTGGTCAATGCTTTCCATTGTTTCAGCGAGACGTACAATCCGTCCTCTATTAACTTGTCCAATAATAAATCAGGGATTTTATTTATATCTGCCCAACCAGGATTACGATCGATTGCTAAGTCCGTCGCTTCTCTATTGGAACGCTTTTTTATTAAACCGGATAAGTAGAGACGATATTTGATTGTTTCTTCTTCATTGCTGCATGACCGGCACGCCAATTCAATTCTTTCTTCAACAACAAGTCTGTTCCATTCATCCAGTTTTAATTTTATTCCAACCTTATCTAATTTAAATCGGACGATCATCGGGATGCACCGGATATTTTTCTCAATGAAGTCTTCTTCAAAACCGAAATATTCAATGCCGGCTAACCCATTAAACTCCGATGCTGATATTCTCTTCAATATTTTCGCCATGATGTAATTTTTTTCTCAGTTGTAAGTCAAGTATCTGCTTTATTTCGGGGCGACAACTACCACAGCCCATACCTGCGCCGGTTATCTGGCAAAGCTGCAGATGATCTTTACAACCTTCCTTGATCTTGTTTATTAAATTTCCTTCACCCACGTTGTTGCAGGTGCATACCAGTTTGCCGATCACAGGTTCTGTTGCTTTACCTGACCGAAGTAATTGCAAACGCTTTTCACTCAGTTCAATTTTGCCTTCTATCAGGTTTCGGTATTCAATGAATTCAGTTTTATCACCTATTAATATAGCGCCGATCAATCTATCGTTATGAATAATGCATTTTTTGTAATAACGTTTTGCCTTGTCTATAAAAACAACTTCTTCATAGGCCGGATCCTCCGGGCATTCTACTTGTCCCAGGGAACACAGATCTGTCCCGTGCATTTTTAAAATGTTCATAAGCAAAGAACCAGCATAATATTTCGAAATATCGCCGTTGAGGTATCGCGCTACGATTTCTGCCTGTTGTTCAGCCGCTGCGGTTATTCCGTATAACATTCCTTTGAATTCCGCTATTTCCCCGATAGCAAAAATATTTTTATCGTTTGTCTGCAGGTATTCATCTACCACAACTCCCCGTTTGCATTCGATTCCGTTTAATTTTGCTATCTCAATATTTGGAATAGTACCAATAGCAATAACGATGGCCTGGGCATCTATCACCAATCCGCTTTTTAATAATATGCCGTTTACGACTTTGGTACCAAGGAACCTTTCTATCTCGTCGTTATAATAAATATCAACTCCTTTCACAATTAATTCTTCATGCAATAACTGGCTTCCAAGCGGGTCAAGCTGGCGATCCATTAACCTCGAAATTCGTTGTACGATTGTTACTTTCACGTTTACTTCACGTAGTGATGCGGCCAACTCTATGCCCAGCAGACCCCCGCCCACAATAACTACATTGCCTTTCGATGGATCTACATGCTCTTTAAAATTGTCAGCGTCTGTTCTGCTGCGCATGGTAAATATCCCTGCCATTGATGGCAAATCGCGCAACATTGCAGGCCGGCTGCCTGTGGCCATGAGAAGTATATCGTAATCATGCGTTTGTCCATCGCTATCTGTAACAGTCTTAGCTTGCCTGTCTATTTTTTCGATGCTTGTCCCGCGATACAACTTGATCCTAAATTCCTTTTCTTCCGCATCTGTCATCTTGACCAGGTTATCCCATGTCAAAGCCCCGCTAATATAGTCAGGCAACAACACCCGGTTATAAAAAGGAAAGTTCTCTTTGCTGAATACGATTAAATCGTCGTCTGTATTTAATTCCCTGTAGCTCTTTATGAAACCGCAGGCTCCGGCTCCGGCCCCGATCACTATTATTTTTTGTTTCGGTTTTTTATATCGCCATACCTGTACCGTTGAAAATTTGAAATCCGGTTCTTTGCTTATTGGGTCCACCAAATTACTGGTCAGGTTATTGGCCCGGTTCAAGTCGCTGTTTAGTATTTTGCCCCAGTGCATAGGTAGAAAGCAAACTCCTTTTTTTATGTCTTTGGAGAGTTTTACTTTAACCCTGACATTACCTCTTTCATTAAAAATTTCAACCAGGGTATTTTCTTCAATACCTCTTTTGACTGCATCTTCCGGATGCATCTCCAAAAAAGCTTCGCTGATATGTTGTTTTAATTTATTCACCTTACCCGTCTTGCTCATGGTATGCCATTGGTCGCGGATACGGCCGGTTGTTAATATCAACGGGTGATCCGAATTCGGTTTCTCCGACTTATTTGCGTCGGGAACAGCGTGAAGAATTGCTTTATGAGATGCAGTGTGAAATTTCTTATCAGTAAAAAGTCTTTTGGTTCCGTAGCCATTGATCTCTTTGGTGTATGGCCATTGTACACTACGCTTCTCTTTCAGTATTTCGTAATTAAGGCCGCTAACGTCGATATTTGTGCCGGCGGTTAAAGCGGCATGTTCAGCATAGATATCGCCAGCATTTTTATAATCAAAACCCGGGTAATTCATTTTAGTCGCAAAGCGACAAATAATCTCCGCGTCTGGCAGGGCCTCACCCGGGGCGTTTATCAATTTATTTAGATAGCTGATCCGGCGTTCAGCATTTGTCATTGTCCCTTCTTTTTCTATCCATGCCGCAGCGGGCAGCACAACATCAGCATATTTTAATGTTTCGGCTTTACCGCTAACTTCCTGGACTACTACAAATTTTGCTCTCTTCAATCCTTCTTCCGCTATTCTAACGTTTGGCAGGCTGATCAGGGGATTGGTACACAATATCCATATCGCTTTCAGCTTACCGTCATTCAATGCTTCAAACATTTCAGTGGCTGTTAAACCAGGCTGCGGGCTTATGGTTCCCAATGGAATATTCCAGAATTTTTCTACTTGATTTCTATGTGCTTCATTGGATAAGTCCCGGTGTGCGGGCAAGAGATTAGCTAAACCACCAACCTCTCTTCCACCCATTGCATTGGGTTGACCCGTTAGTGAGAACGGACCCGAACCTGGTTTACCAATATGACCGGTGATGAGGTTGAGATTAATAAGAGAGAGGTTTTTGTTAACTCCAATTACGCTTTGATTCAATCCCATCGTCCACATAGTAATAAACCCTTTTGCGTTGCCAATAAAGGATGCTGAAAGGCGAATATCATTTTCGTCGACTCCGCAGATTGACGCAGCTTCCGCTATAGTACGTTCAAAAACCACTGTGGAGTATTTTTCAAAGCCTTCAGTATGATTTTTAACGAAATCAAAATCAATACTTCCTTGTTCTATCAGGCACCGGCCAATGGCATGATGCAAAGTGACATCTGTGCCCGGATTCAATTGCAGATGAACATTTGCAATTGAACAACTTTGTGTTTTACGCGGATCACTAACAATGATCTTAATATCCGGATTTTTTTCACGGGCAGCTTCAATCCTTCGCCATAAAATAGGATGACACCAGGCAGGGTTTGCGCCTGCAACAAAAATGCAATCCGCTAATTCAAGGTCATCATAACTCACTGGTACACTATCTTCACCCAGGCTCATCTTATAACCGGTTACGGCAGAACTCATGCACAATCTTGAGTTGGTGTCAATATTATTACTGCCTATAAATCCTTTGATTAGCTTATTTACAACATAATATTCTTCAGTAAGACATTGACCTGATGCGTAAAAGGCAACGGAATCCGGACCATATTTCCCGATAAGCGTTTTAAATACCGCAGCTGTGCGTTCCAGTGCAGTGTCCCACGAAACTCTTTGTCTTGGCTGGTTACGACTATAACGCATTTCAGGGTACAACAGGCGGTCTGATGTATCAGTTACTGTATACTGCAGGTTCATTCCTTTGCTGCAAAGCATGCCCTTATTCACAGGATGGGTTTTATCACCATCCACCTTAAGGTTTCCCTGCGGGTCTTTGCCAACTACAATGCCGCATCCCACCCCACAATAGCAGCAAGTGGTTTGCAAGGCGGAATCTTTGTTTGCGTTTTTGTTTATTGAGTTCGAATCTCTCACTACAGATTATTTATTTATGGCTACCGTTTGCATCACAAGCGATTGTTCTGTCTTTTCTGCATCCGCCTTTAAAACATTTGCATTTAAAACATTAACGGAGGTTCTTTTTTTACTCATAACCCTGGTGGCCATAATAACTACACCCGTTGCGAAAACGCTGCCGCCGAGATAGAAAAATGCTTCAGAATAAGGCATTGATTTAAATAGAAATCCGATAACCATGGCACCGACATTCCCGCCCGCGCCGACAATACCGGCCACACTGCCAACGGCTTTTTGATTAATGAATGGAACAATGCTATAAGTAGCACCGTTAGCCATTTTAAGGCATAAACCAAAAAAGAACATCATCATGATTGCCATTACCAGTTCGCCCGAATTTGCAAACAGCATAATTCCTGCTCCTTCAAGCAATAATAATACAGCTAACAAACTTACTTTTCCGTTGAAGCCATACCTGCTTCCGATTTTGTCTGAAACAATGCCGCCTAATGCCCGGGCAAATATGTTGATCCACCCGAAGATGCTCGCGAGTAATCCGGCAAAAATTAATGTGGCCTTATAATTATCATGAAAATAGGAGGCGGCAAAATTATCGACTGTTATCTCTACCCCAAAACATGCTGCATAAGCGATAGTGAGTATCCATGTGCGATAATCCTTAGCGGCTAATAAAAAAGTATTTTCTTTTATGCCTTTCTCCGTCAGTGGTAACTCATCAAAGTTTCCGGCGGGCGTATCTTTTGTATACTTCCAATAGAGCCATGCCATCACAAGTAACATTATACCGGGAAAGATCATCGCATATCTCCAGCTGTCCGCCTGGCTTACCCAACCAGCTCCTACCAAACCAGCCGCAATTAAAGGCATTAAAATTTGCGTGGCACCACCACCTGTGTTCCCAAAACCGCCGGCTGTTGCATTTGCAGTTCCTTTTATATTCGGCGCAAACATCACCGATGTATGAAATTGGGTTAATACAAAAGAAGCTCCTATCACGCCGATCCCCAACCGAAATAATAAGAATGTAATATAACTATCTGCCAGGCCGATAAATATTACCGGGAAGGCGCAGATCACCAACAGCCAGGTATATACTTTACGCGGACCAAATTTATCAGTCAGCCTTCCGATGAGCAGCCTTGCAATAATGGTGGCGCTAACAGCAGCGATAGCTACATTTCCTTTTTGGGCTTTGGTCAAATGAAGTTGCTCGCTAACCAAAGGCATCAGGGGTGCAATACCAAACCAGGCAAAAAAACAAAAAAAGAACGTGAGCCACGTAATATGAAAAGTTCTCATTTGTATTCCCCGCCCTGAGAATATATTCAATTTTGTGAGGGGCTGATGATTATTACCAAACGACATAGAAATTGTTTTTTAGATTGATGTTTTAGCTGTTTTAATGGGAAAAACTTATTTCCTGGACTGGAACATGGCTTGCACGATGGCGTTGTATGTTGGAAAACAACGACTTAGATTTGTCAATTGATAGGGAAGCAAACGTCTCTTAAAACTAATGGCAGATATTACAGGAGTAATGATCACTACTTTCATAATAGAAATGTTAATGTGAATGTAGTGGCAAGCAATCGTATTGTAAACAGATATATATAATATTTTCGGGGCAGAGTGGCCGCTGAATAGATATTATAATATGATCTATATAATAAAACTACTCAATTTTAGCAAACAATCAATTTGTTATTCCGAATAAATGACATATAAATATATTTAATGTGAATAAAGGGAATGTGAATTAAGGTAATGTGAATGAAAGGGGGAATTTAGGATGTGTTGGGTGGATGAGTAGGGTGGATGAGCAGGGTGGATGTGTAGGGAGGATGTGTAGGGAGGATGTGTAGGGTGGATGTGTAGGGTGGATCAGTAAGGTGGATGTGTATGGTGGATCAGTAAGGTGGATGTGTATGGTGGATGTTTAAGGTGATTTTCTTTTTGGAAGAGCCTCGAATATAAAGCGATGACTATAATATTCCTATATCATGAAGCTATTTCATTGAACCTATATCATGATTGTAAACTAATCAACAAATGAAGCCAAAAGGTTACATATGCTTAGTCAAATTAAAACCAAGCTAGTACCAGGGCTGACACTAAAAAAAATCTCCTGTAATTGGAAAGCTATCTACCTGTTATTGGAGGTAAGCTACTGCAATTGGAAAGGTAGCTACTGTAATTTTTTGAAGGGCCAGCTGCTGTAATTTGAAAGGTTGCTACTGTACTTTGAAAGCTAGCTGCTGTAATTGGAAAGCTTTCTAGTTACCAGTAGCAAGGAAATGGTTTATCAGCGCCACTACGAATGCAATTTGTTGACTATTCTTGTCCTGGGCGCAGATCTCACCGATATAATCACCATGTGCGGAAGGAAGGATTGCTAAGCGTGCATTTGAAAGTGTTTTAGACAACAGCAGCGCATGATCCGCAAGCACTACTTCGGCATCACCGTTGATAACGAGGGCTGGCGCCTGTATCTCTTTGATGGCCGAAGCCGGGATATCTTTGAAAGCAATCATTCGTGCAACATCCCGGTTGAACATTTTTATTAAACCTTCCTCGTCCTGGTTCACCAGAAGATAAGCCTCCTTTAAAGGCGCTGGCATCTGTTCGAGCTTAGCCTGTTTCATGCCTTCAAAAAAACCGGTTTGCATACCGCTACGTTGAAATAACGTAGAAGCAAGTATGATCCTGTTTACCAACCTGGGATGCCTGATGGCAATCTGAATGGTCGTGGTGCCTCCATTACTAAAGCCGAAAATGTCTGCTTTTTTTACTTGAAGTTGATTCAACAACCCGGCAACATCATCTGCATCCTGCTCAAAGCTTAAAGACTGGTCGACGTCTTTTGTCCGGCCATGTGCTTGTAATTCTATTGCAATTACTTTATGCGTTTTCGAAAGTTCCGGAAGAATTCTGCCAAATGTTGACTGTATAGTAGATCCACCGCCATGGAGTAAAACTAATGGCTGTCCGCTTCCGTGGATTTCGTAATACATGTTCAGTTCATTTACTTTGGCATAATGGCCGACCGTTTGATGCTGTGCATTCATATTGGGTGATATTGTCATCAAAACACAAATAACCATTATCAGATTCAATGGTATGTATAGCCTTATTTGCATTCTTTAATTTCTTGATACAATTATATTTCAAAGATGGTGAAAATCCGGATGTTCAAAGCAGTTTAGTTCCAGGTTTTTTGGCAGCTTTATTTTGCAACAGTTCTGTTTCATTCCTTCGCTCCCAACTCACTCATCCACTTGGTGGGGATATGCAACCAGTCAAAACAAATCTCACTAATCCTGGTTAAATTGCCGTTATCATCAAATCATTCGAAAACACCAATCACTTCTCAACTATTTTATTAAGGATAGAAGGTCACCAGGCGAATGTGCAGGTTTTGCTTCTGCCACGGTTAATCTGAAATATAGGCGATGCAACATTCAATTGGACAATTAAAAACTGTAAACTGCAAATAATGCAAAGGCTGCGAAACTCTGCAAATGCTGCAACGCTGCAAACAGTGCAAACGCTACGACGTTGTAACATTGTAACATTGTAACGTTACAATTGAAGGCATAGCCACTTTATAGTCACTTATGTTCTGCATGAACTATGCAAGCATTACTACGGGCAGCTATCGGGTTCTTTGCGAATGACTTGTGGTGGAATTCAAACAAGGCGATAGACAAGAGCACAAGAGCAACGTATACAAGAGGATTACGATAGCTGATTTGGATAGTTGCATTTGGAAAAATGTCATTCCAAAGACTAATGCCGATAACTTCAATGCTCATAACTCTTAAGCCGGATATTGCAATAAGTGAAGGTGAATTTTATTGTGGTATTCGCATATCCACCCAAGTGAACGAGATTAGAACGTGCAGGATGGGCCTGAGGTTGGTTTGATTGCCACCTTCGATTCCTGTTCGGAGTTAACCAGACCCATCAGGGCCCGACAGCAACCTGCGCTGGAAGCAAGGTTAACAAAGCCGATCAGGGAACCAAAAGCTGATCGAAGACAAGAACCCCCAGCGGCATGAACAAACATATTAACCAGGAATCACAGTGGCAAATCAAACTAACCGAAAGGCCCATCCGGCGGAGGGAAGAAACGAATGAACGCCATGAACGTGCATAATCAACAAATCAATAACGAAGCAGGTCGCCAGCTTGCGCCTAAATCATTCCGTATTATCGCATATTGCAATTGGCTTGATTTCATTCTTTCTGTTTATAATTTGTAATTTCCATGATCACAACGATTGTCTGCCATGAAAACCATGCAAAGAAATATTCTTATCGTAGGGAGTTCCAATACAGATATGGTTATTAAAGCCGGCCATCTTCCTGTTCCAGGTGAAACAATCCTTGGAGGAACATTTCTGATGAATCCTGGAGGCAAAGGTGCTAATGCTGCTGTCTCGGCTGCCAGGCTTGGAGCCAATGTGGTATTCATTTGCAAAACAGGCAATGATGTTTTTGGCCATCAATCTATAGCAATTTTCAAAGATGCGGGGATTGATGTATCTCATATTGTTACCGACGCAGATAATCCTTCCGGGGTGGCGTTGATAACGGTTGACAGGGATGGCGAGAATTGCATAGTAGTAGCTTCCGGCGCCAATGCAACACTGTCACCGGGTGACCTAACCGGGATTGAAGATCTGGTAGCATCGTCAGCTGCCGTTTTGATGCAGCTCGAAATTCCCCTTTCTACAGTTCAATATGTGGCGGCCTTAGCTTTTCAAAAAGGAGTAAAGGTGATTTTAAATCCAGCACCGGCCTGCGAAATTCCGGACGAACTGCTGCGATATGTAAGTATTATCACACCAAATAAAACAGAAGCAGAAATGCTCACCGGCATCAAGGTGTTTGATCTTCAGTCGGCAAAATCTGCTGCCGCGGCGCTGAGCAGCAAGGGTATAGCAACAGTAATAATAACTATGGGCAGTATGGGCGCGCTGGTTCTACACGATAATGTATATGACCATATACCGGCAGTTCCAGTAGATTCTATCGATACAACGGCAGCAGGCGATGTATTTAACGGAGCACTTGCAGTTGCTTTGTCTGAGGATAAAGACATAATTCAGGCAACCCGTTTCGCCTGTATGGCAGCCGCGATATCAGTTACCAAACTTGGTGCTCAAGCTTCGGCGCCATCTAAGCAGGAGCTGGAAGCTTTTATTGCCGTTCTAGAAAATTCAATTGGTTAAAATTTGCAGGCCATTGAATCAGTTTGCACCTTTTTGAGTTATGAAACGAAATGATAGCAACGGTTTTGTATTTTCTTTCATAATTCATAACTCATAATTCATAACTCTCTTAAACCGTCGCTATATGACAAAACAAAATATCCTGCTTATTATTTCTATGTTTTTTGTTTCTTTAGTTGTCTCACAAAAACCTGTCTCTATTTCAAAAAAAGTGCTGCATGACAAAATCAAAGGTGGCTGGGCCGGTCAGACCATTGGTGTAACATTCGGTGGTCCTTATGAATTCAGGTTTAATGGAACTTTTATCCAGGACTATCAACCGCTGGTTTGGAAGGATGGATACCTGAAGGCTGCGATGATCAATAATCCTGGCCTTTATGATGATTTGTATATGGACCTTACATTCGTTGACGTATTTGACAAATACGGGTTGAATGCGCCGATCGACTCTTTCGCAAATGCATTTGCAAATGCTGGTTATATGTTGTGGCACGCGAACCAGGCAGCAAGATATAATATCCTTCATGGGATTAAAGCACCGGAATCGGGTCATTGGAAATACAATTCACATGCAGAAGATATTGACTACCAGATTGAAGCTGATTACGCTGGTTTAATGAGTCCCGGTATGCCGAATACGGCCTCCGCAATCTCTGATAAAATCGGGCATATTATGAACTATGGCGATGGTTGGTATGGTGGAGTTTATATCGGTGCCATGTATTCGCTCGCATTTATTTCAGATGATATTTCATATATAGTTACGGAGGCTTTAAAAACCATTCCAGCAAAAAGTACTTATTATCAATGTATCAGTGATGTGATCAAATGGCATAAACAATTTCCGGCCGACTGGCACCGGTCTTGGTACGAAATACAGAAAAAATGGTCAAGTGATATTGCCTGTCATGAAGGAATTTTTAATCCATTCAATATTGATGCAAAAGTAAATTCTGCCTATGTTGTACTCGCTCTTTTATACGGACAGAAAGATTTCGGTAAATCTGTAGAGATCGCCACCCGCGCCGGTCAGGACGCTGACTGTAATCCTTCATCAGTAGCAGGAGTACTCGGTACGGTGTTGGGCTACGACAAAATTCCTTCAGAATGGAAACTTGGATTATCAGAAGCAGAAGACATTAATTTTAAGTATACCGAGATCTCACTTAATAAAGTTTATGAGATCGGTTTGAAACATGCATTATTGAATATAGAAGCCAATGGGGGAAAAGTCAGCAACGAAATAATAACCATCAAAAGCCAGTTACCACAGTCAGTGAAATTTGAACAGGGTTTTACCGGTTTGTACCCGATTGCCAGGGTGGACTTTAATCATAGTATCACTGAGTTGTCATTTGAGTTCGAAGGGACAGGGTTTTCATTAGCCGGTGAAGCAAAAAAGAAAACCGGGGTTAAGGAGGATTATATATTTCGTGCCGAGATTTATCTTGATGGTCAGAAGGTGGAGACAGTGGAACTCCCCACCAATTTTACACATAGGCGACTGGAACTGTTTGCTAGGTATCCCCTCGATAAAAAGAAACACCTGGTAAACATCAAACTGTTGAATCCAAGTGAGCAGCACGAATTGAGGAGTTATAATTATGTTGTTTTTTCCGATAAACCTTTTAATGCTAACAAACCTTGAGTTAAATATAAACCCTGGGTACACCTCAATATATTATTCTGGGTACATCTCAACATGTCTTTAACGTCTCAACTGCAAACAGATTCTGAAAACAACGCCCCAATAAACTTTATCAAATGTATATTGTCACAGACTATTCACTCGCTATCCTGTTTTGTTTTATTACGATGTTGTGTTGGGGTTCATGGGGAAACACACAAAAGCTGGCATCCAAACATTGGCGTTTTGAATTGTTCTATTGGGATTATGTGATAGGGATCTTGCTGTTTTCGATTATTTCCGCTTTTACAATTGGCAGCATTGGTAGTAATGGAAGAAGTTTCCTTGAAGATCTAAAGCAGGCTGACGGTGCAAACATCAGGAGTGCATTCCTGGGTGGGATTATTTTTAACGCAGCAAATATCCTCTTATCGGCGGCTATAGCCATCGCTGGCATGTCGGTAGCCTTCCCGGTAGGAATTGGTATTGCTTTGATACTTGGAGTTGTAATAAACTATGGAGCTGAACAGAAAGGCGATCCGGTGTTTATTTTCTCCGGTATAGCTTTGGTTATGATCGCAATTGTATTAAATGCTATCGCTTATAGAAAAAAAGAAAATACAAATAAAAAAGTTTCTTCAAAAGGTATATTTATAGCGATTGCGGCTGGTTTCCTGATGTCTTTTTTTTATCGCTTTATTGCCGCTGCTATGGATCTGAATAATTTTGAATCACCGGCTATAGGCAAGATGACCCCATATACTGCTGTTTTTATTTTTTCCATAGGTATTTTAGCCAGCAACTTTATTTTTAATACCATACTTATTAAAAAGCCAATTACCGGTTCGCCGACAAGTTATTCCCAATATTTTGCAGGTTCACTAAACACCCATCTCACAGGAGTACTGGGCGGACTTATCTGGGGACTTGGAAATTCATTAAACCTTATTGCTGCGGGGCGCGCTGGTTCGGCGATATCATATGGACTTGGCCAGGGAGCCACCCTGGTTGCTGCGCTTTGGGGTGTGTTCATCTGGAAAGAGTTTAAGAACGCACCCAGGGGCACAAGCTCCCTGCTTGCATTTATGTTTTTATTCTTTGCGCTTGGAATTGTTTTGCTGATTTATGCGGGTGATAAATAATTCGGGTGATAAATAATTGATGTATAGTAATATATTTAAAAATGAAAAAACCTGGCATTAAGCGGGAGTTTACGAATAAGTCTTACGAAAATCGCGCGGCGAATACCCTGTTAGTTTTTTAAATGTAGTCGCGAAATGTTGTGACGAATAAAAACCGGTATCCAGGGCAATATCAGTAACACTGAAATCTTTACGCCTGAGCAGGTTAACTGCTTTAGAGATCCGGATGTTGATGAGAAAGTTTAGCGGGGAGAATCCCGTGAAATTTTTTACTTTTTCAGAAAATGCAGTATGTCCCAGGCCAACAAGCGAAGCCATCTCGTCGACCGTCCACTGGTGCGACAAATTTTCTCTAAGCGACTTCTCCAGTTTCATAAATACAACCGGGTAATCACGGTGAGTATTTTTCTGCCGGCTCAGGGTGCGTGCCAGCAGGATCAGTAATTCGTTCAGCAACTGGTTCACACGCATGAAATGCCCGATTTCTGATGATACCAATTCGGCCCGTATATTTTGCAACAGATTTCCAGCGGCCGGTAAATTAAGTATCGGCTTATAATGAAGTCGGAATATCTTTTTTATGATTGCCTTTTCTGTTGACGATAAATTGCACCAGGTGCCCGGGAATATACCATGATCGCCCGGACTCTTCGCCACATCGATATCGATCCAGGTCACCGTTCCGATATTAAAATAATTGTTTACCCCACCGAATAACATGCCTGGTAATGCAATTGCAAGGTCACCGGGATATAAAATGTGAGATTGTTTGCCAAGCACCCAATTAAACTTTCCTTGAAAAACATAATAGAGCCTGAGGGTTGGCTTTGAAGTTACAGGAAGAGAATCAAACTGGATGGTATTGCACTTCGTGAGCGCAAATTCGGCAACATGTGGAAATGGCACCAGCTCTTTGTTTGTTCTGTTCAGCAGAAAAGAGATCATATAGGCAAGTTGAATCTGTTTCAGCCGGATACTGCAAAATGTCTTTGCAACACTTATCTAAATATAACCTGTTTTTTGGTATGTACATTATTCGCCGGTGGATTTTATTGGAAGTTTATTGTTGATAAGAAAGGATACTTTGTTATGTAATTGCAGCTTCTAATTTCCTTCAAACTACCTGCTTATGAACAAAAAAATCTTTCCGGCATCTTTGCCGGTTTATTCAAGACTGCTCACAAGCTTCCTTCTCATTTTCTTGTTTTCGGGATCCCTGTATTCACAAACCGTGACTGGTACGGTGACGGATAACCGAAATCAACCGATACCTGGTGTGACTGTATTAGTAAAAAGAACAGGCGATGCTACAGTTACGAATGCAACAGGTAAATTTGAAATCAGGGCAACCGGTACCGACTCATTGCAATTTACATCGGTCGGGTTTGCGGCCCAGACGGTTCCTGTCAATGGCCGCAATGATGTTTCTGTTAATCTCCAGGCAGGTTCGCAGGATCTCGATGCCATCGTTGTGACCGCACTAGGTATCAGTAAAGAGTCAAAGAGACTTGGTTATGCCACAACTACGGTTAATGCAGATGAATTGACCGTTAATCGCACACCAAATCTGATGAATGCCCTGCAAGGCAAGGTTGCCGGGGTTAACATTTCCGGTCTTGGCACTGGCCCTGCCGGTACTTCCAAGATTCGTATCCGTGGGCAATCATCCATTTCAGGTCAAAATAACCCCCTCATTGTTGTCAATGGTATTCCGCTTGACAACACAAATTTTGGTACCAATCCAACTGCCAGCGGATCAGTTCAGGGTGATAATTCAATTGCGGTCCGAGGAGGTGGAAATACATCTGATGGCGGCGACGGATTATCCAGTATCAACCCTGATGATATAGAATCCATGACCATCCTGAAAGGTGCTGCAGCTGCCGCCTTGTACGGATCACGTGCAAAAGATGGTGTGATAATGATAACTACAAAAACCCGGGGCAAAGGAAAAGGCATCGGAGTTTCTTATAATCTTAATTATACCAACGAACAACCATTGGACTTTACCGATTATCAATATGAATATGGCCAGGGTGAAAATGGAAAACGTCCGACAACACGCAACCCGACTTCAGGGCAGTGGTCATTCGGCGAGAAATTTCAACCCGGTATGACCCAGGTATTGTTCGACAGTGTTGTTGTACCCTATGTGCCGCAATACGACCGTATTAAAAAATTTTTCCGTAATGGCCAGAATCTTACTAATACAGTAACCATTGAAGCGGGCGGTGAAAAAGGTGGCCTTCATATTTCTCTTGGTAACCTCGATAGTAAGGGTATTGTGCCTAATAATACATTTAACAGGAAGACGATGAATCTTGGGTTCAGCTACAATCTGTCTGATAAACTAAGTTTCATGGGGAATGCAAATTATTCAATCGAAAAAAACAACAATCCTCCCAATATAGCCAACCAGGACAACTCTATTCCGACGGTTATATACAACATGTCGAATTCCATGCCGTCGGATCTGCTTAATGAAAAGAAATACAATGCACAGGGAAACGAATTTATTTACTCAAGATTTATGAATCGCACTAATCCCTATTGGGTACTGGCTGAACAGTTTCAAACTATTAGGAGAGACAGGTTATTCGGAAACTTCTCTGTTAAATATGACATCACTCCATGGTTGTTTATTCAAGGGCGTATCGGACAGGATTTCTGGACCCGTGACCAGGATTATAATAATTTTCCAACAGGGCATGCCTCAAGAGGCCCGGCCCCCGCAGGATTTGTGAACGGTGTTTACACCCAGGATGCAAGGCGGTTCCGGGAAACAAATGCAGACTTCCTGGTAGCTTCCAATTTCGAATTCAGTAAGTTCGGACTTAATGTAAATCTTGGTGGCAACCAGATGCGCAGACGTTCTGATCTCAATAGCGTGCAGGTAACCGACTTTGTTGTCAGAGGCCTATATACAGTTCAGAATGGCCGCGCAAAAGATCCTTTATATGATCTGCAGAAACGTGGTGTGAATTCATTGTATGGATCGGCAGAAGTATCCTATAACAACCTCTTGTTTGTAAACGGTACCCTAAGAAATGATTGGTTCTCAACTTTGTCTCCTGAGAACCGAAGCATACTTTATCCATCCATTTCTGCCAGTTATCTCTTTTCAGAATCACTAAAATCACTCACGTGGTTGAACCTGGGTAAATTAAGAATGGCTTTTGGTGAAGTAGGTAGCGATACTGATGTTCCGCCTTATGCTGATGTCCTTTTTTACCAGATCAACGCTAATCTTATACCAAACCCGGCAGGTGCAGCACAACCGGTTGGCGGACCAAATGGTAACACAGTTCCTAATGCAAACCTTCGACCTATGAGGATCTCAGAAATCGAGCTCGGAGTTGAGTTGAAAATGTTTAATAACAGGGTAGGGCTCGATATCGCAGCTTATCGGAAGATCACAACAGACCAGATAGTCCAGGCCCAGATTTCTGATGCTTCAGGATTTATAGATACAAGGATAAACAGTGGACAAAGCCGCAACCTTGGTATAGAAGGCTTACTAAGCCTGGTTCCCATTCAGTCCTCAAATTTCCGTTGGGAATTCACAGCAAATGCTACCTATAATAAAACAGAAGTTCTGAGCCTGCTTACAGATAAACCCGGTGAAAGTATAACTGTCGGAACCCATGTTTTTAACGGTGAGCTTCGACAGATAGTAGGAAAGGAAATGGGGCAGATCGCAGGTTTAGGTTATAAAAGAGATGCTAAGGGCGAACGCATATTTGGAGCAAACGGGGTCCCAATAAAAACAGACGCCGTGGTGACTTTTGGGTCGGCATTACCGAAATGGTATGGAGGTTTTCTCAACGCCTTTAATTACAAAGGTGTATCCCTTTCATTTCTGATTGATTATAAACTTGGTAACAAGATGTTATCCGGTACTAATTTCAACATGATACGTGAAGGACATCATAAAATTACCCTTGAGGGCCGTGAAGGTGGAGTAATCGGTAAAGGTGTCAATGAAACTGGTGGTGTAAATACCAAGGCGACCGAGGTCCAGATGTACTGGGAACACCTGAGATCACAAGGCATAGTTGAACCGGTGATTTACAATGGAGGATACTGGAAGCTACGCCAGATTACACTTGGATATGATTTCACGAAATACCTCCCGGGAGCATGGCCTGTCAAAGGCGTTAAGCTGAGCTTCGTTGCAAATAACGTGTTGATCCTAAAAAGATGGATTGATAATATAGATCCTGAAACATTCGGGTATAGTTCTGACAATCTTGTAGGAATGGAATCTACAGGTCTGCCTTCTACACGGGGCCTGGGTCTGAACCTTAACATTAAATTTTAATAGCCGTGCATATGAAAAAGATAATTCAATACACATTCCTGTTGACGGTGCTGTTATTCCAATTCGCTTGTGATAAGGGGCTTTCTGAACTAAATGAAAATAAAACAAACCCGGTTGCTATAGATCCGATTTTCCAATTGAATAACGCGGTCATCAATTTATCTTTCCCAGTGGCAACACTTACTTATGAAATGGGAATAGTTCAGCAGGTTATTTCACCAAATGGAGGCGTACTTGCAGGGGCAAATTTCAACCAGGATAACCGGAACCTGCTGTCGCCGATATGGCAGGCATACTATCGTAATGTTATCCGAAATACCAGGGATGTCATAGCCAACACCAAGGAATCGCCCACCCGGGGTAACCTGATGAACATGGGAAGAATTTTACAGGCTTTTGCATTTATGATTCTTACTGATACTTATGGTGACATCCCATACACTGAAGGTGGGCTCGGTTATTCTGAGCAGGTGTTCTTGCCAAAATACGATGCACAGCAGGCGATTTACACAGATATCATAAAAGAACTGACTGAAGCTTCTGCAGCACTCGACGCAGGGAAACCAACGGAAGCCGGAGATATACTTTATGCTGGAAACATCGTTCAATGGAAAAAATTTGGCTATTCGTTATTATTGAGAGCGGGCATGCACATAACTAAAGCCGATGCTGCCAAAGCAGACGCAACTGTTAAAGCTGCATTCGCCGGAGGTGTCATTACTTTGAATGCAGACAATGCAATCATGCGGCACGATGCTAACTATCTCCACCCGATTGGCAACACGCTCAATGGAACGGAAGGAGCAAATTTCTACCTGGCCAAACCATTCGTTGATCAGCTTAAAAACACAAACGATCCCCGCTTATCAGCTATCGCTATCCGTTATGTGGGTGCCAAATCCGGACCGGAGCAGGTACCAGCTGTTGGTACAACTGACCCCGCCCGGCAAATTGGGCTTGCGATGGGAAAAGACAATGGTGGTGCAACGGCCGCTGCTGCAGCGGATGGTCTTGCCAGCTATTATGAATATAGCCAGGTTGACCGGCGGAGACTTACTAAAGGAACAGTACCCGCATTTTTTGTAACCGCTGCTCAAACACTATTACTGCTTGCTGAAGCTGCTCAGAGGGGATGGGTGACCACCGGAACTGCCAAAGGTTATTACGATCTAGGCGTTACCGCACATATGCAGGAACTCGGTACCCATGATGCGAACGCTGCAGTACCGGCATCAGCAATACAACCATATCTGACAGCAAATCCATTTAACCCCCCTACTGCAATGCAACAAATAGGAACTCAATATTGGATCGTATCGTTTCTGAACGGTTCAGAAGCCTGGGCAAATTTCAGACGCACAGGGTTTCCTGCATTGGCTGCAAATCCTTATGTTGGTGACATCCCCGCTGGCACATTTATCAGGAGAATAACATATCCTCTTTCAGAAATATCAGCCAACACAACAAATGTAAATGAAGCAATTGCAAGGCAGGGCGCGGATAAAATGGACACCCGAGTGTGGTGGGACAAGTAAAAACAGTTATGAATTATGAGTTATTAGTTAAATCCCGTACATGTATTTTCAAACTAAATTTAAAACTAATGTTGAAGATCTTTTTGTTTTCACTTTTTCTGTTTGGTTCTGTAACAGTTTATTCACAGCAAGTTTCATTAACTGCCGAACAGGTAAAACAATTAACCGTTGAATGGAAGGGTGAGAGGTTTCCGGATGGTCGCCCGAAAGCCCCTGCCAAATTGATGGCAAGGTTAAAAAATATATCCATCGAAGAAGCCTGGGGTTATCTCCGTAACAAAGGTTACCAGAATCAATATGAAGGTGAATGGACAATTATCCGTCCTGATTCAGTGATGGTTGGACAAGCAGTTACTGCCCAGTATATGCCGATGCGGGCAGACTTCGATAAAGTGATTAAAGACAAGGGCAAGGAAGAAAAAAGGGTGGGAGCACCCAATTCATGGCCTATTGATGTTTTACAGGAAGGAGATATTTATGTTGCAGACAGTTATGGTAAAATAGCTGATGGTACCCTGATTGGCGACAACCTTGGTAATTCTATCTATGCAAAAACACATAGAGGAGTTATCTTTTATGGTTCGGTAAGAGACGTTGAAGGCTTGCTTGCCATCAAAGGATTCAATGGTTGGGTAAAAGGAATTGATCCATCTTATATACAACAGATGATGCTTGCGGGAATCAATCTTCCGGTGCGGATTGGCCGCGCCACCGTACTTCCCGGAGATGTTGTTCTTGCAAAAAAATTCGGAACCATATTCATTCCGCCTCATTTGCTCGAGGATCTGGTGATAAATTCTGAGTTCATCCAGTTAAAGGATGCATTTGGTCACCAGCGACTCATTGAAGGAAAATACACACCTGGTGAGATAGATCAGCAATGGACTGATGCAATCAAAAAAGATTTCCTGCAATGGTTGTCTGAACGAAAGAACCTTCCCATGACCAGGAAAGAACTGGATGATTTTATGAAGGGCCGCACCTGGTAACGCGGGAACCCGGAATCAATACTAACTCAACACCGAATCACCACCGGGACCAACACTGAACTAACTTCTGAATCACCACCGGGACCAACACTGAACTAACACCTGAATCAACATCTTAAACGATATCGAATTAATATTCAAATCAACATTCGAATCAACCTGTTATTAACGCCATAAATTAATTTTTCATGACACCATCACAAAAATTTCTTCAGAAACTTGGTTTGAAAGATGATCAGCCGCGACCTGATCTGGATTTTAAAAATGATACTTATGAAAATGGACGCAGGAACTTTCTTAAGATGTCAACACTTGGTGGGATTAGTCTCGGTGGTGCTTTGATTGCTTCGCCTATTGAAGATATACTCGCACAAGCCACTCAGAAAGTAAACCGCAACTCAAAACCATCAGAGTTAAAAATTACGGATATGCGGTATTGTGTAACCACTGTGTTAGGACGTACCGCAATTATACGGATCGATACAAACCAGGGCATATATGGTCTCGGGGAAGTAAGAGATGGGGCTGATGTAAGATATGCACTGATGCTCAAGAGCAGGATACTTGGTCAGAACCCATGCAATGTGGAAATGATTTTTAAATCTGTTAAACAATTTGGAGGACAGGCAAGACAGGCGGGCGGGGTTTGTGCCGTAGAGATGGCGCTATGGGACCTTTGTGGTAAAGCTTATAACGTGCCTTGCTGGCAATTGCTTGGAGGAAGATACCGGGACAAGATCCGCATGTATGCCGATACTCCTGAATCCCAGGACGTGGAAGAGTTTAAAGCAAAAGTTAAATACAGGACAGTGGACCAGGGATATACCTGGCTCAAGATGGATGTGTCTATCGGGATGTTGCGTAATATCCCGGGAACCCTTGTAAACAGTGCATTCTGGGGCCAGGGCCTTGCACAGTGGAACGGCGATTATATGTCTTATGCAAACGCCGCACATCCATTTACAGGTATACAGATAACTGAAAAGGGTCTTGAAGTAATGGCCAAACGCGTTGCGGATGTCCGGGCCGTTATTGGGCCAGAAATACCACTTTCAACCGATCATTATGGTCACTTTGATCTGAACAACATGATAAGGTTTGGTAAATCTATTGAGAAATACCGGCTCGCCTGGCTTGAAGATATGGTTCCCTGGCAGATGACCGAACAACATAAAACCATTACCGATGCTTTGGAGACACCGACATTAACTGGTGAAGATATTTACCTGTTGCAAAATTTCAAACCTTTGATCGATTCACATGCCGTCGATATTATTCATCCGGATCTTGCTTCATCAGGTGGGTTACTTGAAACAAAAAGAATAGGAGATTATGCGGAAGAAAAAGGTATAGCTATGGCGATGCACCAGGCCGGAACCCCGGTATCATTTATGGCGAATGTACATTGCGCAGCGGCCACTCAAAACTTCCTGGCCCTGGAACATCACTCGGTCGATCTGCCATGGTGGGAAAGCCTTGTGAAAACAACAGACAACAGGAAGCTTATTGACAAAGGGTTTGCGCCCTTGCCGCTGGAAGCGCCAGGACTCGGCATCGAACTAAACGAAGAAGTAGTTAAACAACATCTGCATGCAAAAGATAAAACATATTTCGCCCCAACACCGGACTGGGACTCTTTGAATTCACATGACAGGACCTGGAGTTAATGGTGCATGCTGAATTTTATTTACGGTTCATTTCATCGTTTTTAACCGAAGTCTGGCATTACCATATTCAGGCTTTATTAAGCGTTTAACAAAATATGACTAAAGCTGCAAATGCTTCCTATCGTGTTTTTTATGGGTTAGCAGCACTGTTTTTCGTTTGCTGGGTGGTGATCACAATTATGGCAAAACACTATCTGGCCGGATGGTTCCTGATGTTATCCCTTGTGAGTGTAGCCATCGCTTTCCGTGGCAGCAGAGTGCTGAAAGGCTTATCATTTACCATAATCATTTTTGGAGTCGTTAGCCTTGCTATGTACTATCCCCAGTATTTTAAAACGATTGGCGACTTTAAACTTTCGGGATTGATAGTTCCGTTGTTACAGATCATTATGTTTGGTATGGGAACAGAACTTAGTCTGAAAGATTTCAATAATGTTTTGCGAATGCCCAAAGGTATAATAGTTGGAATAGTTTGTCATTACACCATTATGCCTTTGATTGGATTTGCGATTGCAAATCTTTTTGATTTTCCAAGTGAAATTGCGGCGGGCATTATCCTCGTTGGGTGTTGTCCCAGCGGTCTTGCATCCAATGTGATGTCTTACCTCGCGAGGGCAAACCTGGCTTTATCAGTATCGGTAACAACTGTATCTACACTGCTGGCGCCATTTTTAACGCCCTTGCTTATGCGCTTATTAGGTGGTGGTTTTGTTGAAGTTCATTTCTGGGATATGATGTGGGACATTACAAAGATTGTGATTATCCCAATTGCAGCCGGTCTTGCATTTCACTACCTGGTGAGGGGTAAGTTTGGCTGGCTTGATAAAGCTATGCCGCTATTGTCCATGGCAGGAATTGCGCTGATTATTATGGTAATTACTGCTGCAGGACGCGATAGCCTGCTCAAGGTTGGTGGCTTGCTGATTATTGCAACCTTTATACACAATGTTGCCGGTTTTATACTTGGTTACTGGTCGGGCCGGCTATTAAAATTCGCTGAACGCGATTGCAGAACAATTGCACTGGAGGTGGGTATGCAAAATGCTGGCCTGGCATCTGGCCTGGCCCTCACCATGGGTAAACTTGCTACCGTTGGCCTGGCCCCGGCAATTTTCGGTCCGATGATGAATATCACTGGTTCATTTCTTTCGAGCTGGTGGCATAGCCGTTTACCCGAAGATGATATTGATCCGAATTCTGTTGAACTGCAAACCGCTGATCGGAACATAACTACTGCTGGTCCCAGGTAGAGATTTGAATCGCATAAACCGGGGCAATCCGGCTTCCGGCTAAACTGGTGACCGGCGACAAAAACATAATTATATGAATAAAAAAATAATAATTGCCTGTCTCCTGGTATCAACTTTTGTAGTTGATCATATACAAGCACAGCAAATCTCAAAAGAAGAATTAATTTTCCTCACCCCGGAATGGAAGGGGGAGCGATTTGCAGATGGGCGGCCAAAAGTGCCCGATGCAATTCTAAACCGTATACGCAAGGTGAGCCAGGAAGAAGCATGGGCAGTAATGAAAAATGAAGGATATGGATACCAGGTTGCTGAGAACTGGCAACAGATAAATCCAGACAGTGTACTCGTGGGGCGGGCGGTGACGGCGACATTTATGCCAGCCAGGCCAGATGTTTGGAGTGCGATCGATGCGAGGGGTAAAAAGGCCGGTAAACGTGGTCAGAACAGCTGGCCGGTCGATCTGCTCGTTAAAGGTGATGTATATGTTGCTGATCAGTTCGGGGCTCATCGCAATGGTCCTACCATTGGTGATAACGTTGGCAATGCTATCTATGCAAAAACAGGTAACGGTATTGTATATGATGGTGCCATCCGCGATATCGAAGGCCTGAAAGAAATAGGGGGATTTACTTCTTATTTTACCAGTTATGATCCTTCATATCATAATCCAACCGGCGATCTAAATACCATGATCATCGGCATAAATCAGCCAACACGTATCCGCACCGTCACTGTTATGCCAGGAGATATCGTTTTAGGTAAACAGGGAATAGTAAGTTTTATTCCACCACATCTTGCGGAAAAAGTTGTAAAGACCTCCGAGATCGTAAGGTTGAGAGATATGTTCGGACATCTCCGTTTAAAAGAAGGTAAATATACAGCCGGGCAAATAGATTCCAGATGGACAGACGAAATTGAAAGAGATTTTTCAAAATGGCTGAATGATCATATCAACGAATTGCCGGTACCAAAAGAACAGGTACAGGAATTTCTGAAAGCCAGGACCTGGTAAAAAAAGCTTTAGAGCCTGGAACATTATACCGCTCACAATTTAAATCCGCTATTATGTCGCATTCGCCATCCAGAAGATCTTTTCTTTCAAAAATCGCTATGGCTTCTGCGCTTGCATCCATAGCGCCTTTTGCACTTTTTGGGAAAGGACTCGAAGATGCTGTTGAAAAAACGCCATTCGCCTCGCCCCCGGCAGATCTGAAAATAACGGGTGTAAAATGTGGTTATATCCGCGGATCGGTATTTGTAAAGATTTATACAAACCAGGATATCTGGGGTTGTGGTGAAGGCGTTGACGCAATACCCGGTACCTATCACCTGGTTAAAAATTTTGGTGCAAGACTAATTGGTAAAAGTCCATTAAACGTTCACCGGCTTTTTGAAGACATAAGAAGATCAGGATTTTTCCAGGGCGCACAGTCGGGTATGTATATAGCTGTATTGTCTGCCATTGAAACAGCGCTCTGGGATCTGGCAGGTAAATCGCTGGGCCTGCCTGTTTACCAGTTACTCGGTGGTAAGTTTCGGGATAAGATCCGTGTTTATTGCGACACTGCCCTGTACCAGAGAAACCTGCCCACTCCGAAGGACTTTGCAGAGGCAGCATTAAAATCAAAAAAAATGGGTTTTAATGCCATCAAGTTTGACCTGGACCAGGCTAATGATCCCAACAAATATGATGCATATAACTGGACAGCAAGTCCGGCTGAACTACAACGCATGGTTGATCAGCTTACAGCTGCCCGTGAAGCGGTGGGACCTAATATTGACATTTGTGCGGATATGCATGGACGTTATGATGCGGTTACCGGCCAACAGATAGCAAAACGAGTGGAACATCTTAACCTGATGTGGCTGGAAGAACCCATACCTGCTGAAAATCCGCAGGCATATAAGCTTATAACTGATTCAACCAGTACTCCTATTTGCGCCGGCGAAAATCATTATCTCGCTCATGGGTTCCGTCCACTGCTCGAAATCGGAGCCGTAGATATAGTAATGCCCGATCTGCAGAAGGCGGGTGGGTTGGGCGAGGGGCAGCGGATTGCAAACCTGGCCAACCTTTATTATGTTCCCTTTGCACCACATATGGTAGCTTCATTCCTGGGCGCAATGGCCTCGGCGCATGTTTGTGCTTCAGTTCCTAATTTTATGGTACTGGAATGGCAATCATATTTTCATACAGAACCTATGTTCAAAGAGATAATTACTTATGATGGTGAATGGGTGAAGGATAGTTTTATAACGCTTTCAACAAAGCCAGGTATCGGTGTGGAAATAAACGAAGAAGGTATGCGAAAATATGCCATCAAGGACACGCCCTTTTTTGAATGATGAAGATTTAATGAATATCTGAATGATTATTTGAATGATATATTTGAATGAAATAAAGGTAGCCTTATGAAAAGAATTGTTATTCTTATTTCAATATTTTATTGCTCGGTTTGTTCCTGTTCCATTTGTTTTTCTCAAACAAGACAATCTTTTGATTCAGTGCTGTCTCAGATGAAATTCTCAGCAAAAAAAGAATTGCTGGATGTTTATTATCCTAAAAACATCGACACCTTATATGGAGGATACCTGACCGACTTTTCATTTGAATTTAAACCTGCAGGCAAACAGGACAAGATGATTGTTACGCAGGCCAGGCATGTCTGGACTACTTCAAAGGCAACACTATTTTACAAAGACACCAGTTACCTGGCAATGGCGCGACATGGTTATTTTTTTCTCAGAGACAAGATGTGGGACAAACAATATGGCGGATTTTATACACTTGTAAACAGGAAGGGTGATATGATATCCGAACGGAAGGAGGCATACGGGAATGCCTTCGGTTTATACGCGCTCGCAGCATATTATAAAACCTCCCGTGACCCCCAGGTACTGGAACTCGCAAAAAAAGCTTTCGGCTGGCTCGAGAAAAATAGTCTTGACCCTGTATACAAAGGCTACTATCAACACCTGGAAAGATCGGGGAAACCTATTCGCCGCGATTCGGGCACACCGCTTGCATCTGATCTTGGTTACAAGGATCAGAACAGTTCCATTCATATACTGGAGGCCTTTACTGAGTTGTATGCTGTTTGGCCCGATCCGCTTTTGAAAACAAGGTTACAGGAAATGCTCTTATTGATTAGGGATACGATGGTTCATCCCAAAGGATATCTGCAGTTATTTTTTACACCCGAATGGAAACCTGTTTCGAATAAAGATTCAACCCGGGATATAATACTTCAGCGACGATCCCTGGATCATGTTTCATTCGGACACGATGTTGAAACTGCCTACCTGATGATGGAAGCCACGGAGATCCTCGGTAATCACGATGATAAAAAAACACTCGCTATTGGAAAAAAGATGGTTGATCACTCATTGCGCAATGGCTGGGATCACGCACTGGCAGGTTTTTATGACCAGGGATATTATTTTAGAAACAGTGATACCATCAGCATCATCAAACAAAGTAAAAACTGGTGGGCCCAGGCCGAAGGATTAAATACCCTCATGATATTTTCGCAATTGTATCCTTCCGATAAACTGAACTATGCAGACAAATTCCTGGAATTATGGAATTATGTTCAGTTGAATCTTATCGATCATGTACATGGTGATTGGTATGAAGAAGGGATAGATCATGATCCCGCCAGAAAAACCTCGGCCAAATCACATATCTGGAAGGCGACTTATCATAATTTCCGGTCATTGAGTAATTGTATACGAATGCTCGAAAAGAAATGATTTAATAAACTACATATACCGGTCATTGCGCCACGGGTATGCAGTATTCGAATATCCATTTCTTTCCCAGAAACCTAATCTGTTATGTGTAAGAAATTCAATCCGGTTTATCCATTTCGAGCCTTTCCAGGCATAAAGCTGCGGGGTAATCATTCTTACCGGCCCGCCATGTTCCTTTGGTAAAGGATTATTTTCTGCAATATGCACCAGCAGTACATCAGGTTTAAGCGCTTCTTCCAATGATATGTTAGTCGTGTATTCATCATAACCATAACATAAGATATGAGTGGCCGTATCTTTCACCTGTACCAATGCTGCCAGATCCAGCAGTCGGACACCTTTCCAGCTCATATTCAGTTTTGACCAGGTGGTTACACAATGAAAATCGGAGACATCTTCTGTTTGTGGTAAGGCCATAAAGTCCTCCCAGTTTAACACAACAGGATGATCAACTGCACCGTTCAATGTAAGCCGCCACTCTGTATTTGAAATTTCAGGTTGTGTACCAAGATCGAGGACCGGCCATTTTTTTGTTACAGTCTGGCCAACAGGAAGCTCTGGCATCCCGTGCCTGTTTGGTTTACCTGAACCGAGAGGCTTTGAATCAGAAACAGAAGGTGTGTCCCTGATTTTATCTTCGAAGCGGGCCTTTAATTTCATTCTGGCTTCGACAATTCGATGTAGTTTTTCGGAGTCTCCCATGACCATTTTAATATGAGTGATGAGTGATGAGGAAGAAAATTATGAATTATGAGTTATGAATTATGAAACGAATTCATAGGACTTATGAATGATTTGTGAATAAAATACTGGCACAGACAAAATTAAACAATTTTAGGGACTTGATTTCTTGTAGTGAGCTAGCCCACTATTGCTATGCACTGTGCAGGAATATGAATGGCTTCTTTTTTGAAAGCCTGATATCATTATTATGTGGAACGATATGGCGATTGAGGAAAATGACCAGTAATACCAACAAAGGTATACCACCGGCAAGCAGGGTGCCAAGCCAGATAGAAAGAAATGTATTTAATCGGGCATCAGCGGGATTTGCAGTGTTGTAACGTACTGGTGCCAGGTCGCCTGGTTTATAACTGATATTTGCACTGCTGTTAAACCAGGTCGTGTCTGCATCATGTTCAAAATAAAATACCGAATAGGTAGAACGAAGCATGTCACCGGCATTACCCATTCCCTCGAATGACATTACCCCGGTTGTTGTTTTCGTTTTTGAGATCCAGATCAGTTTATTGATCAACAGTGGCACAGCAATGAGGCTTGCTATTGTCAAAACAAATACTGAGCGTCGTATTATCATTGAATTACAAATTCAGGTTGCAAGTAAAGTCAGCACTATTTCAGTACTATTAAGGTAACTGAAATTGTTGAAAAAAATCCCATAGCAGGTCGTTGGCTTTTATAACTTTTGAAGGCGAATCTCCTAATGCACTTCCCGGCTCTCCTCCCGGCCATGCATGTGCGCCATCTTTGGTAAGATAATAATTGATATTAACCTGGTTCAGGCAATCGGACCATTTGAAAAATGTGTAACCAGGATTATCCGCAACTTTTTGTGCCTTGGTTCCGCAGGCATTTATGGCCGACCACACATTCAATACTGAATCAACCGGAGCAAAATAGGCTTTCGAAACACCATCGCCGTATCCACCCTTATAAGGAACATTCTTGTCATTAACCGAATGCATATGAAGAACGGGGACCGGTCTGGATGAATCGCAGGGTTTTGTAACCGACATACTGCAAGCGTTTGGTGCAATAGCTGCAATCTTCCACGCAAGTTCGCAAGCCAGTCGGTAAGCCATGAGACCACCATTTGAATGCCCGGTAGCGTAAACTTTTTTTGGATTGATTTTATAATTCCTTACAAGAAGATCGATGAGTTGACTGATGAATTTAACATCATCGATATTTTTTTCGACAGCATAATCGCAACAGCTTCCACCATTCCAGGTTTGTGCTTTCAAAATACCCGTGCTCTTTACGCCGTTTGGATAAACAACAATAAAATCAGAGGCATTAGCTTTATCGGTGAGACCTGTTGAGCTTTCAAATTGTTCAGCGTTTCCTCCACCACCATGCAAAGCAATCACCAGCGAAAGCTCGTTTGATTCATAATAAGATGGCGGCAGGTTTAACAGGTAGGTCCTTTCCAGGCCGTCAACGCTTATGGTTCCCGTAAAACGAAAAATCTTTTGAGGCGCCGGTGAGTCTTTGCCACACCTGATACATAAGACGCTGATAACCATAAATATATGGTATATAATTCGAATTTTATTCATGTTTTGGTTTATGGACAGATATTTTAGGGGTCATCGTCGTAATATAGACTTAC
This sequence comes from Flavitalea sp., assembly GCF_035489435.1. Classification (NCBI taxonomy): domain Bacteria; kingdom Pseudomonadati; phylum Bacteroidota; class Chitinophagia; order Chitinophagales; family Chitinophagaceae; genus Flavitalea; species Flavitalea sp. The sequence continues at coordinate 38,150 of NZ_DATHKG010000181.1, read as the reverse complement.
AAAACGTCGCAGCGTTTAAATGTTATATGATTTTTTGTTCCATGTGCGGTTGTTTTAGGTATGCTTGTAGCGCTGGTTGCGAAAAAAGATCTCGGTAATTAACTGCATTTCAATAGTCAGTAATTTTTCAACAGTCAGTAATTGAACAATATCAATCACAAAATTCGCGGAAAGAATAACTGTAAACTTTTCTTGAAAATTTATTTTTGATAAACCCTATGCTTTTTATAGACTGATAAGATTTCTGTATTATCTTTGCGCTAGTTCTTACAACACTTATCAAGAAAGGCTGAGGGAATGGCCCTGCGACGCCTTAGCAACCGTCCATGATTGGAAATGGTGCTAATTCCATCCCCTACGTACGGGATAGTTAAGTCAGAAGTTTTGCATTAAATATGTCAACATAACAAAGCACTCCTGATTAACGGGGTGCTTTTCGTTTTTAAATGCTCCCTGTACATTGATAAGGAAAAAGAATCAACGATTTGCCAGGCCTGTGACTCAAACAGTGTAAAAAAACAACGATGACAACTTTTAATGCCTATCAACAGTGCTCCAGTAAATTACCTGTGTACATTAAATCGCTTAAACGCAGCTCAATGCGTTGTTGTTGCTGTTTATCGCGACACTAAAGTGATGATGTAATTTATTCAAATCTCGTTTATTGAATTTTTGAAAATTGGTTTGGTACCGCGGGTAAGTTATTACCATGCAGGAAGCCATTTGGCACAGCTATGCCGGTATCGGACAATCAAACTATTAACCAGGTTTACTATGTTTAAAACAATTAGATTTTTTATTCCAATCTTATTATTGCTATTTACCAACGTTCTTGTGGCACAAACAAAAACGTTAACCGGAACGGTACGTTCCGCCGCAGGTGAGTTGTTGGTGGGTGTAACTGTAAAGGTTAAGAACAGCCAGCAAAATGTTCTTACTGATGCACAGGGTTTATTCACTATTACTGTTTCTTCGAATGACCAGCTGGTATTTTCTTATATTGGGTTTCAGACCAGTGAGATCAAAACGGAAAACATTAACGCTCCGCTCCAGATCGTTTTACAGCCCGGCGACAACGCCCTTGATGAAGTTGTAGTAACCGCACTGGGAATCTCCAGGCAAAAGAAATCACTTGGCTATGCAGTACAGGAGCTTAAAACAGAGGATATCGCAGAAGTAAAGACACCTAACCTGGTAAATGCACTTGCTGGTAAAGTTGCCGGGGTAAGGATCACGAACAGCCAGGGTGATATGGGATCATCAAGGATTGTTATTCGCGGGGAAACTTCTATTTCGGGCAATAACCAGCCTCTATTTATTATCAACGGCATTCCAGTTGACAACTCTCAATTAAATTCCGGTGGTGCACGGGATTATGCAAACACAATCTCAGATATCAATCCTGATGATATTGAATCTATAAGTGTATTGAAGGGCCCGAATGCTGCCGCACTTTATGGATCAAGGGCCGCTGCCGGTGTGATCCTTATCAAGACAAAAACAGGCAAAACCAAAAAAGGTTTAGGCATTACGGTAAACTCAAATGTTGTTTTTGAAAGTTTGCTTACACTACCGGAATACCAGAATTCTTATGGCCAGGGCTCTGAAGGAAAGTTTAGTTATGTGGATGGAAAAGGAGCAGGTATAAACGATGGAGTTGATGAAAGCTGGGGGCCAAGACTTGACGGAAGACTAATCCCACAGTTCTATTCCAAAGGTGAACCGGTTCCATTTGTTGCTCATCCTGATAACGTAAGAGATTTTTTCAGGACAGGTTATGTAGCTACCAATGGGATTTCAATTGCAGACGCAACCGAGAAAGTTGATTATCGTGTTTCATTTAACAATCTGAAACAAGAAGGAGTAATACCGAACTCCGGGCAGGGCAAAAATTCATTTGCGTTAAATACTACGCTCCGGGTAACTCCAAAGCTCGCTGTTACTGTCGATGCAAATTATAGCCGTCTTGCTTCAGACAATCTTCCCGGAACAGGTGGTACCCGTGCAACAAGCACGATGCTGCAATACACATGGTTCGGAAGGCAGGTTGATATAAACCGCCTGAAACCATATCGTGATGAAAATGGTGTTCCTTTCAACTGGAACAATAGCTATTATAGTAATCCCTATTTTATTGCTTATGAAAACACAGTTGAACAAAGACGAAACCGTTTGATAGGTAGTGTTGCCCTGAATTATAAAATAATTGAAGGTCTGAGTTTTAATTTCCGTTCCGGTACCGACTATTATAATGATCGCAGGAAAATAAAAGTTGCTTATGGTACAAACGGTGCTCCTTTTGGATCGTATTCTGAAAGCGCGTTTACAGTAAATGAAACAAATACTGAAGGAACGTTTAATTATGATAAACGCATCAACAAGGATTTTACCGTTGAAGCACTTGCAGGTGGTAATATCAGGTCACGCTATATTGAGCAGAATGACCAGAGCGCTCCAAGGTTGGCTGTGGCTGGTCTTTACTCATTAACCAATTCAAGGGATCCTTTAATATCATCTAACAACTATAGCAAGCTCAAGTCTTATAGTGTATTTGGTTCTGCGCAGTTAGGCTTCAGGAATTATTTGTTTTTAAACGTAACTGGCAGGAACGATTGGACGTCTACCTTGCCCGCAGCCAACCGTTCTTACTTCTATCCTTCATTCAACGGTAGCGTGGTATTAACGGAAGCGCTCCAGATCCAAAGCAACGTTCTCAATTATGCTAAGATCAGGGGTGGCTGGTCGAAGGTTGGTAAGGATGCCGATCCATATAGGTTGCTTAACACATATGTGTTTGGAGCACCTTATGGAGCTTACCCACAGCTTAATGCATCCACAGCTTACCTGAATCCGGATCTTAAACCAGAAACAACAAATTCAACTGAACTTGGTGCTGAAGCAGTTTTATGGAATAAAAGGGTAAAAGTTGACCTGAGTTTTTATAACACAAACAGCTATGACCAGATACTTAGTGTGGATGTAAGTCCTGCCACAGGCTACCGCTCCAAGTTGCTCAATGCCGGAGAGATAAATAACAAAGGGTTTGAAGTTCAATTAGGAATTACACCTGTCAAAAGCCAGTTCACCTGGGATATCGACCTTAATTACGCATTGAACAGATCTAAGGTGATAGAACTCGACCAGGAAGGGTTGCTTCAGAATTATGTGATCGCTACTAATTCAGCCCAGGTCATAGCGGCAGTTGGTCAGCCTTATGGAACCTTATTTGGGAACGCGTTTCTAAGAGATGATGCAAACAATATTATTGTAAATGCAACCGGTACTCCAAAAATAGATCCGACGAAAAGAGTTCTCGGGAAATACACTCCTGATTGGATCGGCGGTATAAGCAACACTTTTTCTTTTAAAGGCTTTAGTCTTGGAGTGTTGATAGATGGAAGCTTTGGAGGTTCCATATACAACGGCACTTTTGCAACGGGCACGTATACAGGTGTGCTCGCATCCACCTTGCCTGGAAGAGGAGCCGAGAATGGTGGTTTGTTTTATTACTATCCCGGCAATAACAAAGCAAATGGTACAGTTAAACTTGAACAGGGCTCCTCTGCACCTGCAGGCGAAACCGTATACGACGATGGTATTATATTTAACGGCGTAACCGAAGACGGGAAAGCAAATTCAAAAATTTTACCGGCTCAACAATATTATAAGTCGTTCCGCACAATCGATGAAGCGAATATTTTTGATGCTTCTTATGTAAAGCTGCGTGAAGTAAAGCTGAGTTATAATCTTCCTGTAAAATGGATTCGTTCGATAGGTCTTGTCGGTGCTTCAGTGTCACTGGTTGGCCGGAATCTTTATATCATACATAGAAACGTTGATGACATCGATCCGGAAGTGGCTTTCAATACAGGTAATGGCCAGGGATTGGAAAGTCTCTCAAATCCAACAACACGCAGTTATGGATTTAATATCAACCTTAGATTCTAATCAAACCAGCATTACCGGATTCAAATCAACATCACCGAATTCAAAACAGCATCACAGAATTCAAAACAGCATCAATCATGAAAAAAACAGTTTATCATATAGCGCTTTTCCTTGCGATTGGTTTAACAGCCTGCAACAAGGAGCTCGACGAAGTAAATACAAATCCCAATGCCACTGAAAATGCGCAGCCGGATTATCTTTTGACCGGTGCAATAAAAAATACCGTCGATGCATACTGGGGAACAGCAAATACCATGAATTCAAGTCTTCTTTTTGTACAGCACTGGGCTAAGATTCAGTATACGGAAGAAGATCGTTTTATATTTTCCAACAGTAGCTTTACGAGTCTTTGGACGACCGGTTATTCACAGGGCATCACGAATCTGAATGAGATCATAAAACTGGCAGACGAAACAGCTAACCCAAATTATAAAGGAGTTGCCATTATCCTCCGGTCCTGGATCTTTCAGTTAATGACAGATGCTTATGGCGATGTGCCGTATACTCAGGCTGCTGCTCTTGATAAATATATATCGCCAGCTTATGACAAACAGAAAGACATTTATTTTGGCTTGCTTGAAGAACTGAAAACGGCGAAATCATTGCTACAACCTTCCGGCAAGGCAATATCCGGTGACATTATCTATTCAGGTAATATTACGAAATGGCAAAAACTGGCTAACTCTTTAAGGTTGCGGATTGCCCTTCGCATTGCAGACAAAGAGCCAGCTAAATCAAAACAAGTGCTTGATGAAATCAATGCTGCGGGCGATGTTTTGATCAGCGACAATGCTGATAATGCACAGTTAATATATCTTACTTCGCCACAACAGAATCCCGTCAGCGCTTTATTTGAAACAAGAGATGATTATCGGATAAGCAAAACCGTGACTGATAAATTGTTCCAGTTAAATGATCCCAGGCTTACCGTGTTCGCAAGCAAAACTCAAACACCAACTCCGCAGGAATATGTGGGCATACCCAATGGTTTGACGAATTCAGAAGCAAGCAATCTTGGATTTGCAAAAACTTCGAAGCCTGGTGCATCCTTTCTCACACCACAATCTCCTGCCATTATTTTTAGTTATTCCGAACTTCTTTTTGACAGGGCAGAAGCAGCGGCGCGAGGCTTTACCACTGAAAATGCCGCGGTACTGTATCAGCAGGCAATCAGTGCTTCGTTTAAACAATATGGTATTTCAGAATCTGCAACTGCTACTTATCTTGCTCAGCCGGGTGTACAGTTTGACAATAGTAATTTCAAAAAATCTATTGGTGAACAAAAGTGGATCGCTTTATTTGGCCAGGGACTTGAGTCATTTGCGGAAAGAAGAAGACTGGATTACCCGGTGCTGACCGCATCAGCCAATACGGTGTTAAATGGAGAGATACCGGTGAGGTTCATCTATCCCGGCACTGAGCAATCGCTTAACGGGGATAGTTATAAGGCAGCAGTGGCAAACCAGGGAACAGATTTGCTGACAACAAAACTCTGGTTTGACTTGTTTTAGTATCTGAATACTTGTCTTGACGCTTACCTGCTTTAACGCTTGACTGATTTAACGCTTACCTGCTTTAACGCTGGTTTAATATATTAACACATAATTTCGTTATAAACCGGCTAATTATTTCAAATATGAGATTAACAATCGTACTAGTTTTGTCAATACTTATTTTTACCGGATGGGCAGACAGCACCTATAGTTACACGGGTATTCCGGTAATGACTGAGCAAAAAAATTCACGGCCTTTGCCTATTGAAGGCAAATGGCGGGGTGAATTTGAAATCCGCCCGGGACTTAAGGTGCCATTTGTATTTGAATTCGCGAAAGGCAAGGATAATAAGCCAGCTATATATTTCCTGAATGGAGATGAGAAGTTTGAGGGTGGGTCCGTTAAACAGGTGAATGACTCTGTGATAGTGTCGCTTGACCAGTTCGATAACGAGTTTGCGTTGAAGTTGGTTGGTGATGAATTATCAGGTGAATTGAGAAAACAAAACAGCAACACACCCGGAACTCCTTTGACCGCCAAAAAAAATCTTTCATACCGGTTTAAAGATAGCGGCTCTTCGACAGCAGTAGCCGATGTTTCAGGAACCTATGATATTTTGTTCAAGGCGGGAAATGGAACAGAAGAAAAAGCAGTTGGACTGTTCACCCAGGAAGGGAATAAGTTAAAAGGGACATTTCTGAGAATAACGGGTGATTCAAGGTATTTGGAAGGAACGGTAGATGGGAACAAATTTCAGCTTTCATCTTTTATCGGATCGTCACCATCTTATTATAAAGGTCAGATAAGCAGTGATGGCAAATTGACCGGTGAAGCAATTGGTTCAAGATCAAGCCAGGTATTTACTGGAGTGCCAAATGAAAATGCAGCTTTGCCCGATGCATCTACACTTACTTTGATGAAGCAGGGATATTCGACGCTGGATTTTTCATTTCCGGATGCAGATGGTAAGCTGGTATCACTAAAGGATGAAAAATTCCGTAACAAAATAGTAATCGTAACCATAGGGGGAACCTGGTGTCCTAATTGCATAGATGAAGCGAATTTTTTATCTCCATGGTATAAAAAGAATAAAAGCAGGGGAATTGAAGCGGTCTCGATACACTACGAGCGCCAGACTGATCCTGTATTCGTCAAAAAAGCGCTGGATCGTTTCCGTGAAAAGTATGATATCGGGTATGCGCAGGTTTTTGGAGGCAAGGCAGACAAGCAGGCCGTTGCGGCTTCATTGCCAGCCTTAAATACATTTCTTTCATTTCCGACAATGATACTGGTCGACCGCCAGGGTAAGGTCGCGAAGATTCATACAGGATTTTCGGGTCCTGCTACCGGAAAGTATTACGATGAGTTTGTTAAGGAGTTCAACCATGATATTGATGAACTGGTTAAAAAATAAATAGGGAGGGAATATAAATTTATAAAGCCGCGCTCCGACGCGGCTTTCATTTTTCAGTTTATATTATTATTTTGGTATGGAATCGGCCTTTTTTGCTGGTCTAATCAGTCCTTATAAAACCTAAACTATGAAACCTGCGATTATTTTTTCAATGACCATGATGTCTATTACCATGATGTTTATTGCATCATCGGTTAGTGCACAAGATCTTTTCCCATTAAAAAGAAAGCCTTACTTGTTGACAGTTGCCGTTGACAAGAAAACTACATACGAAGAAAACCTGCCTGAAGCAAACTATGTGTTACCTGATCAAACAGTTCAGTTATATCCCGGCGAAACGGTTTTTATTGAGATCGAACAGGAAAATGGAGTTGTGAAAAATGTAAGGGCGGTAGCGGAAAACAAATTCCCGGAAAAAACGCTGATCATCAGTTTCACACAAATTTCAAAAAAGAAAGTACACGAGGGGATGATGCTTAAAATACAAAATCCCTTTAAGTATAAGCTGAAGTATGATGCAAAAACCTATCTGCTGAATTATAAAAACTGGGTAAACGCACGTGTACTACCCATCCAACCTGCCCTTTCAGCCTACGAAACCTGGGCCGAGGTCATTACGTCTGTAGCAGTAGGAAACCTTTCATTTGAGTTATGAATTATGAGTTATGAGTGATGAGTGAGTGATGAGTGATTTATAAGTATGAATGAATAAAGTACAATCATTCATAACTCTACATTCGTAACTCACTCATCACTCATCACTCATAACTCATAACTTTCTTAAGGTTTTCCTATTCGATAAAGTCTACCCTGATCAGTCACTGCATACAGCGCTCCATCCTTACCTTGAGTTATATCGCGGAAGCGTTGAGCGAGTTCAGGAAGCAATCTCTCTTCCCCAACTACCTTGTTGTCTTTGATGATGAGCCTGGCCACATGCATACCGCTTAAACTACTGATAAAAAGGTTGTTTTTCCATTCCGGCATATTATCCCCGGTGTAAAAGATCATACCACTGGGTGAAATAACCGGATCCCAGTAATATACCGGTTGTGTCATGCCATCTTTTTGGGTTATTCCATCACCTACTTTTGACCCACTATATTCGATACCGTAAGTGATAGTTGGCCAGCCATAATTTTTACCTGGTTGTACCAGGTTTAACTCATCTCCGCCTCTTGGACCAAATTCATTGTTCCAGAGATCACCGGTTTGAGGGTTGATGGCCAGACCCTGTACATTGCGATGGCCATAAGAGTAAAGTTCGGGCCTTGAATCCGATTTGCCTGCGAAAGGATTACCAGCGGCCGGTTTACCATCTTTTGTGATCCTGATAATTTTGCCGAGTGCAGAATTTAGATGCTGTGCCTGGGGCCGGGATTCTATGGAAGACCTTTCTCCTGTACTTATTATGAGATTTCCTGTTTTATCAATCACAATCCTTCCACCATAATGATTGTTACTTTTAAAAGCCGGAGTGGCTCTATAGATAACCGTTACATCCTGGATTGATTTTTCGTCTGCCGATAATTTGCCTTTGGCTACTGCAGTAAGGTTGCCATCACCTGTTTTTTCAGAAAACAGCCAATAGACCATTCGGTTGCTGCCAAATGCCGGATCGATTGCGAGGCCAAGCAATCCTCCCTGCCCGGCAGGATTAACTTCTGGTATGCCTGAGATAGGTTCGCTTACCTGGCCCTCTGGTGTTGCCAGGCGCATCTGCCCGCGTTTTTCAGTAATCAGGAACCTGCCATCTGGTAACATCGCAATTCCCCATGGACTTTTTAAATCGCTTGAAAGCAATTTACCCTGGAATGCAGTTTTTGTTTTCACTCCGGCCACCCGGGTCTGTCCTGCGAAGGCTGATTTGTAGTCGCTGTTTGGAGCTTTGGTTTCTACAGGTGCAATAGCAGTATCACGGGACTGTTGCTGATTAGCCATCGCCCCGCTGACAATCATACTCATGGTAAACGCAGGCAAAAATGCTTTAAACTTTTTGTACATTTCTATTGATTTTATGTTTATCTATTGGTTTTATGTTTAGAACTTTGAACAAGGCAGGAGCTCTTCCTTATAACATGCCTTAAGGTGGATGCAATTGTTGAGCCTATAAATATATGACTTACTCAACTTCTAAATAAAACATCTCTTAATGTGATAAGTTTACCCTTTTCATATGGGCTTTATGAAATTGTTATGCTTTTGTAGGGTTTTTGACATTTCGATACCAGCTTCGCTTTGATAATTATCTTTACTTTTACCGCTTTATTTTAACCGCATAAATCATTAATATGAATAGAATTTTTCCTGTAACATTAATTGTGACTGCCATTGTTTTTTCGGCTTGCGAAAATAAAAAGAGCAATGAACCGGTTGCTGCCAACGCCGATTCTACCAGTGCCGGCGCAACTGTTGAGACAAAAGAACCGAACTCAAAATATAAGCCGGCCTTCGCAGGCCAAACCCGTATCGGTGGCGTGAAAACAAACACCCCTTATGAAGTCAAGGCCATAACTACCGACCTCAAGACCCCATGGGGCATTACTGTTCTCCCGGATGGTCGTCTCCTGATTACTGAAAAAACCGGTACAATGCGCATAGCCACTACCAGTGGCCAGTTGAGTGCTCCAATCACAGGCCTTCCAAAGGTGAATCCGGCCGGACAGGGTGGACTATTAGGCGTGAGGGTTGATCCTGCATTTGCAACCAACAGGATTGTGTACTGGGTGTTTTCTGAACCATTGCCGGAAGGAAACCTGACTGCTGTAGCAAAAGGAAAACTTTCTGCAGACGAAAAAACAATCGAAGGTGCTACCGTGATTTACCGGGCAACACCTGCTTATAAAGGTACTCTTCACTATGGAGGAAGAATTTTGATCGACCAATCAGGTAACCTGGTGGTAAGTACCGGTGAGCGTTCTGATCTTGTTACCCGTCCCCAGGCACAGGATATTAAATCAGGTCTCGGAAAAGTTTTGCGTATAACCACAGATGGAAAGCCAGTTCCAGGGAATCCTTTGGCTACTAACGCCAATGCAAGACCGGAGATCTATTCTTATGGACATCGTAATGTACAGGGGCTTGCATTTCATCCCCAGACCGGAGATCTTTGGGAAGTTGAGTTTGGTCCCCGTGGAGGTGACGAATTGAACAGGATCGAAGCCGGCAAAAATTATGGCTGGCCTACGATTACATATGGCATAGAATACAGTGGTGAAAAAGTGGGTGATGCCATCCAGCAGAAGGAGGGAATGGAACAACCGGTATATTATTGGGATCCGGTAGTGTCACCAAGTGGGATCACTTTCTATTCATCAGATAGTTTACCTGAGTGGAAAAATAACCTGTTCATAGGTGCACTTAGTGGTCAGCATATTGTGAGGCTTGTGATAGAAAATAATAAAGTCACCGGAGAAGAACGTTTGTTGGGAAGCGAAAACCAGCGTTTCCGCGATATCACACAAGGTAAGGATGGAGCGCTGTATGCGGTGACTGAACAGGGAAGACTGTATCGTATAGGAAAACCTTAAGAGAATTATGAGTTATGAGTTATGAGTGAGTTAAGAATGTAGAGTTATGAATGAATTGTACTTTATTCATTCATAACTCTACATTCTTAACTCACTCATAACTCACTCATAACTCATAACTCATCACTCATAACTTTCTTAAGCCCTAAATACAACACGCTGTTAAGAATAAGTTTGTTCTGAATGGGATTGTTGAAAGTAAATGACAGTTCCTTGTTGGTGCCGTTTTCGTAATCAATATCGTTATGGCCCATATTGAAATAAATCATCTTATACTTTTTGTTGGTCCACACAACCGGGTAATATCCGCTATACCATATTTCATGTTTCTTTGGCCCGGTGCCAAGCGGGAAGCTGCTGGAATCAATTGAAACCAGGATTTCAATATCCGGGTTTAAACGAAGATCATTACTCCAGCGATACCATTCATTGGGCGAAGATTTGAACAGGCCCGGAATTGTTTTCATTCCAGGATGATTTTTCTTCTCGATTTTTAAAAAAGCGGAAGTAGGCCGCCATGTATTGCTAACGTATTCCCCAGCCCCAAGGAATTCCTGGTGGTACCAATTCCAGTTTTGAGGGAAGTCGGAAGGCGTTAATGCAAAACCGGCAAAATGAAATCCGATCCAGGCTCCACCATTTTTCATGTATTGTTCAAATGCATCTCTCTGATCGGTTTTATCCGGACGGGTATCAAGGAATATCACTAACTGATATTTGCTGAGCGTTGAAGAATTCATTTTACCCCAGTCTGAAGTGGTGTCATAGGAGAAATTATTCTTACCGGCGACATCGGTAAACCACTTATTTGCTTCTTTCACAAAACTTATATGTGCCTTATCATTCCTGCACGTAAAAAATGCAATCGCTTTAAATAATGGTTTAAAACTTGCTGATCCATTAACGATCCCGGGATTCGCAAAAATAGTGTTGGCCAGTAATAAGCCCAGGGAAACAAGTATCTTAACAGCAAAAGAGGTTGCCGGCATCGGGATAAGTTATTAATAAATCTAAATATATGGGTTTAAATTTTTCTGTTCCCAAAGTTGATTATGCTTTTATTAAATCCTGAAATAAATAATATGAACCGGTCCCTGGTACAATTGAAAGTTGTTTTCGTTTTAGCATCTGCAATGTTTTTAATAAATGCCCATGTAAATGAGCAGCCGTATCTGGAAGATTTATCTTTTGATATTACCGGTAACATAAAATCTGAAAGCAGATCAGAATTGGTTAAACCACGTAAAGTGGTTTTTGTGATAGTAGATGGAATCCCTGCTGATGTTATAGAAAAAGTTGCTACACCTGCGCTTGATCTTATCGCAAAACAGGGCCGTTATCTCCGGGCCACTGTGGGAGGTAAAAAAAATAGTTATTCCGAAACTCCCACTATTTCTGCAGTCGGATACAATAGCCTGCTAACAGGTACCTGGGTTAACAAACACAATGTATGGGACAATGATATTGCAAAACCGAACTATCATTATCCGACCATATTCCGGTTATTCAAAGATCAGTATCCTGGTAAAAAAACAGGTGTGTTTTCAAGCTGGGAAGACAACCGGACAAAACTGGTTGGTGAAGGCCTGGAGATGTCCAAAGGGTTAAAGATTGATTTTGTATTTGACGGTTTGGAAAATGATACTATAAAATATCCCCACGATTCAGCAAGAAAATATATTCATCTGATAGACGAGGACGTTGTAAATAAAGCAGCTGAAACAATTGTTAATCATGGTCCTGACCTTTCATGGATTTACCTTGAATATACCGATGATATGGGTCATATGTTTGGAGATAGTGAGCCATTTTATAATGCTGTCAGGATAATGGATAAACAGGTGTCAAGGCTATGGTCATCCATTCAATCGAGAGCCAAAGCAAAGGGGGAGGAATGGCAGATATACATCACCACCGATCATGGAAGGGATTCAATAAGTGGAAAAGGACATGGCCGTCAATCTGATCGGGAAAGATCTACCTGGATTGTCACCAATGCGCCCGATGTGAATAATTATTATAATAAAAACAAACCAGCTATTGTAGATATAATGCCTTCAATCGCGCGTTTTATGAATATTGCGATACCAAGGTCGCAATTGATGGAAATAGATGGAACATCGCTTACCGGTAAATTGTCTGCGGTTAATCCCTCTGCGATATTGGAAAAGAATAAAATAGTGGTAAGATGGGATGCACTGGAAAAAACGGGTAAAGCAAAGATCTGGATTGCTACGGAAAACAACTACCGGCTTGGCATTCCTGATAAATATTTACTCGCCGCTACAGTACCGCTGGCCGGGCAACAGGCATCGGTCGACTTAACCGCAAACAAATCCCGCTTCTATAAAATTGTTATAGAAACGCAGGAAAACTTTCTGAATTGCTGGGCAGGAGAAGACCTGGCTGGCCTTGTTCAGCAATACAAATGATAAGGTCTTTTTTATGCTAAACCCAGATAAAGCAAATTAAAAGATTCACTGAATCCGTCTCATACTTCATAGAAGTATTTCGAAACGGGACACTCCATGTAACAAAACCGAACACATCTTTTCTTCTTAGATCTTTGTTTTGAGCTGATTTTCAATGATCTGGCAACATGGCACCCTCTTGGAAGAGATATACGCGGAACCGGACATATCCTTAACAGAAGCATCAAATACATAAAATCAGGACAGTGATAGAAAGTTATTTTAAAATCGCAATTCGCAGTCTTTGGCGCAATAAGGCCTTCTCTGCAATTAATATATTCGGCCTCGCTACAGGGCTGGCCACCTGCATAGTGATTATGCTGTTTGTTAAACATGAACTCAGCTATGATACCTACAGTAAAAAAGCAGATCGTACGGTCCGGGTTATTTTTCGTGGGAAAGTACAGGGCCAGCAGATGCGGGAAGCCAATGTATTTCCGCCCGTAGCTAAAACGATGTTGAAAGATTATCCCGAAGTAGAAGAAGCTACAAGATTAAGTGTTGGCGGAGCTCCGACCGTTGTGATCGGAAACAAGACCTTCAATGAGAGAAACATTGCGATGACTGATCCCAACTTTTTCACATTGTTTACAATCCCATTATTGCTGGGAGATGCAAAGACTGCGCTTTCAGAACCAAACAGCCTGGTTATTACCAGGGAAATGTCCAACAAATATTTTGGTACTGAAAATCCAATTGGAAAAATTCTCACATTTAAAAACTTTGGAAAAGATTATAAGGTTACCGGGCTTATCGACAAGATTCCTGACGCATCCCATTTTCACTTCGATATGTTTGCATCACTTACCGAAGTACCTGATGCATCATCAAATTCATGGATGACCTCCAATTATTATACATACCTGGTATTAAAACCTGGATACGATTACCACAGGCTCCAGGAAAAATTACCATTGGCGGTTGATAAATATATGGGTCCCCAGTTAACACAGGCCCTGGGGGTCAGTTTGAAGGAATTCAGAGCTGCAGGAAACGATATTGGTATATTTTTACAACCGCTCCGCGAAATACATCTTCACTCAGATACTACCAACGATCTTGAACCTGCAGGTAATATCAGCTATGTTTATATCTTCAGTGCAATTGCATTATTTATGCTTGTGATTGCATGCATCAATTTCATGAACCTCTCTACTGCCAGTGCCGGCAAAAGAGCGAGGGAAGTGGGAATAAGAAAGGTAATGGGTTCTCTTAAATCTCAGCTTATCTGGCAATTCCTGATTGAGTCCCTGGTTATCACAACGATCGCAGTTATGATCTCCCTGGTATTTGTAGAATTTGCCTTACCCGTATTTAATAAATTATCCGGCAAAGAGCTGCAGTTATCCCTGGCCATGAGTTCATGGTTTCTTCCCGCACTTTGTGTAACGGGTATGATTACTGCATTTGTTGCTGGTACATATCCGGCTTTTGTACTGTCTTCATTTAACCCGGTGAAGGTGCTTAAAGGTAAGTTTCAGGCTTCTAAGGGTAATGTAAGTCTGCGAAGCGGACTAGTCGTTTTCCAGTTTGCGATATCTATAGTGCTGATGGTTAGTACAGCTGTGGTCTACAGTCAGCTGGCATACATCCAGAACAAAAAACTTGGTTATAATAAAGAACAGGTGGTCCTGATACCGGGAGCTCAGGATCTTGGTGAGAAGCAGGATTATCTCAAAGATATTCTCCGCAGTGATCCCCGTGTGGCAAGCTTTACCAGTTCGGGTTATTTACCGGCGGGTCCAAGCTATGGAAATAACTTTTTTGTTTTTGAAAAAAATTCTGCAGACCAGATCAAAACACTCCGGTATGATGTGGATGAAAATTATATCTCAACACTTGGGATGGAAATAAAGGAAGGGCGAAATTTTGCGGGCGACTTTGGCACCGATTCGAGTGCGATCATAGTAAATGAATCAGCCGCGAAAGCCCTTGGATGGAATGAAAATGCCATTGGCAAAACGCTTACGCATCCTGATAACAGTGGTAGTGTCAGAAATTATCATGTAGTGGGAGTGGTTAAGGATTTTCATTTTAAATCTTTACACGAAAAGATCTCACCACTTGTCATGACTTATAGCAAAAATTCAGGGCAATTGATAGTCAGGGTGAAAACGGAAGATATTGCCGGTGTGATTAAACAAATTGAATCCGGATGGAAATCACTCAAAATGGATCGTCCCTTTGATTATTCATTCCTTGATGAACAATTTTACAATACATACAAAGCGGAACAAAACACAGGTCAGATCCTGGGTATCTTTGCAGGTCTTACGATATTTGTAGCTTGTCTTGGTTTATTTGGTCTTGCAACATTTACCATAAGACAAAGAAACAAAGAGATTGGTATCAGGAAAGTTTTGGGCGCCAGCGTCTCTGGGATTGTGGTATTGCTTTCGAAAGACTTTTTAAAATTAATCGTAATTGCCTTTTTGATCGCTGCACCTGTTGGCTGGTTACTGATGAATAGGTGGCTCCAGAATTTTGAATACCGGATTGGAGTAGCCTGGTGGATCTTTGGCATAGCTGGCTTGTCGGCTATTATTATTACATTAGTTACGGTAGGTTTCCGGGGATTAAAGGCTGCGCTGATGAATCCCTCGGTTGTTCTGCGGAACGAATAGTTCTTTTCAGGTAATGGCTTGGCCAGGTTGTAATATTGAACTAACTTTTGCCGGGTAATTGTTTGCATATTTGCGGGTAACTGTTTGCATATTAAATGGCCAACGCCGGATCTTTAAAACAACCAAAGCCAATGGCAGCATATCAGTCGATTCAGGATACTGATCATATCACAGGTAATAAAGATGCACCGATCACTCTGATAGAATACGGAGATTTTCAGTGCCCCCATTGTGGACGTGCATATCCTATCATTAAAAACATTCTGCAAAACCTGGAAGGTAGCCTGATGTTTGTTTATCGTCATTTTCCACTTTCTAAGGTTCATCCTGAAGCGCGTATGGCAGCGGTGGCTGCGGAAGCGGCTGAAAAGCAGGGTTTGTTCTGGGAAATGTACAATATGCTTTTTGAGAACCAGCGTCAATTAAAAAATGATGCGATTATGAGATATGCGGGAATTATCGGGCTGAACCTTGCGCAGTTTGAGTCAGACATACAGGACGAAACTCTTTATAAGAAAGTGGAAAATGATTTCCTGGATGGATTGAAAAGTGGTGTTAATGCTACTCCGACATTTTTTGTAAATGGGCTAAAGTATGAAGATAGCTGGGATGGCAAGCGTCTTGAAGAATATTTACATTCACTGATAGTTATACGTTAATAAGCAACGCATTTGTAATTTAGGTTATGATTCTACTGTTTATAGATTATTTGAAACCACTTGCAGGAAAAATGCTGAAAGCGAATGTTTTTAATCGGGCTGACTGATCTTGTTTCCGCTTTAGCGTTGAAACTTCACCCTGAGGGCCTTCAGACCGGTAACGCCCTGCAAATCCTGGACTTCAACTTCTTCAATTGATTTTTCAAGTAAGCCAACGGCTTGAAGTTCGTTGATATAAATGTGATATTGCTTTGCTTCATCCTCGTCTGAATAAACGATTGCTATCTTGCCGGGCTCCGTCAAACGGTTCAGTGTTCCTTTGAGATATGCTTTGTCTATCCTTTTTTTAACTATTTCGAATCTTGCATTATAACTGCCATCGACGTCGAAACGTTTTTCATCCATGCGAAACCGGATGGCAAGGGGTTGCGTGTAAAGAAGGATCAGGGTTGTTACTTCGAGTGGGTAGGGAAGGGAATCACGCATCAGGAAATGTGTTCTTTCCATTTCACACAAAGTCTGCAGCTGCCATAATCTGATTTTGCCAAGCTTCCGGGGTGAAAGGTTTTTTCCGGGTGCGATCGAATCGCCAACATAAAGACTATGATCTAAACCATCTGTTTTAAATCTTTCAAAATAGTGCGGAAATATTTGTTGAGCCTCCGCTTGTCTTTCGTCGATAATCACAGCCATTTTTTCATTGATCCTTCGGACAGTTGTATCGTACAATCTCCGGTAATGATGATAGTCACCATTGTTTTTATTCGTTTCCCTGAAATAGTCTATGATCTGATTTGTCAGCGGATGGCCGGCGATCCTATCCAGCAAGCCATGCACCTCACTTTCAAGATAATGTGTGATCAGTTGTTCTGTTCCGGCATGAATAGGAAAGGCAAGCTCGCTGATAAAGTTCTCCATATGATATATGGCTGCTGAAAAATCAGGAACCTGAAGATTCTCATGGGTAATAAGCTGAATATTTCCACCAGTGGCCACAGGAATGGATCCTGCTGTAGCGGCATTTGAGAATGAAAGTTTGTTTGATCCCTTCAGGCCTGTAATATCTTTTAATAAAAGATGAACATCTGTAAGTTGCCTGAGTAGATCCTTACGTGTTGATTCATTCCTTGCATCTGAAGATCCCTTAATGTCGATCTGTCCATACAATGGAAATACATTGTCAAACACAATTTCAGGTAAGATCGAGGGTTCGCTCAATACATCATTGTGAATGGCTTCCAGGGCCGCATCCCGGAATTTCCAGTAAACACTTGGGTGCAGGGAAGTATAATTTCTTTGGATTACAGCTTGTATGCGATTTTGAAACTGGGCCACCATACTTTCAATGGTGTCGGTCAGAAAGGGCATAATAACGTCAAGCTTATTTGCATTAATACTATTAAGTTCCTGTTCCTTTCCTGAAACCACCTCCAAAAGGCCGAACATGTGATTGTTTTTTACTACCGGCGCAAGAATTACGCTTCTTATATCCTGGTCGCTAAGTCGGCTCGCCAGGGGACTCTCAGGATATTGCCTGCGGAAAGCAGCCGTATCCGAGATAGCAAAATATTTTTTAGATTCTATCAGGTGATGATAGGAAGGAGTACATAAGACATTTTTTGCCGCTTCCTTTACAGATTTGTTAAGCAGGAAACTATTCATCTTATAACCCATCCCTTCACCATTGAGCATTCCTTCGTTTTCATTAAACAAAGCAAAGCCGATACGGATGCCCGGGCTTCGATATATAGATCTGAAAATAGTTTCAACATTTTCCTGTAAATCCTGCGGCTGCAGGGTAAGCAACTTTTCTTTAAAAAGAGAGACGGCATTTTCAATGGTTACATCAACCAGGGTCATAATGGCGAAGCCTTTCAGGATATAACTTTCGGGAGGAAATTTTGCTTTCCATAAGTTAATGTCATCATAGTTGTCCATTAATTCGTCAATGTCATGCTGTGAAAGCTCTATTGAGCCTGGAGTCCGGAAGACGTTCAGGAAATCACCGTTGTAAAGTATACGATAATGTTTTATGACACCATTTGCCATGGGGATATCATAAAATAAAGGTTTTGAAAAATCAAGGTTGGTGCCATAGAGTTCATTCAGGATCAGGCAACAACTCAGTACATAAAACTGGTGATCATCAAAATCCCTGATCCGGAATTCGAAGCCAGGACCAGCAGCTGCAAGTATATTTTCGAATCGTTTTGTATGATTAAAAATTATGCCTGTATAAGGAAGAGTGACGGCTTTTATTTCATTTAAGGTAAGGGAAGGAGGGAAATAATCCTTTAATAGCCGGCGAAGAAGATCAAGGTGATCGCTGATTTCAGAAAAATCAGTAATGCCTGTTATTAACGCAGGTAAGCGGCTTAGCTCTTCCAGATCTTTACGTATCTGTGCTTTGTTTACCTTGTCATGATCTTTCAAAGTTTGCTCAAGACGGTCAATCAATTGTGCAAATGAAAATTGTATATGGAAAGGAGTTTCCTGAAACGCGGGGAAAAGCATTACAAATTTTTTCAAAGTTAAACAAAAACTTAACTGTCAATTAATATCTGCCTAATCTACAGGTAACATTGGCTTTGCAACTTTACATATTATTTGTGGCAACAATTCCAGCTTTGCCTTCAGTCGTTTCACAATGGCAGGCTTGCCTGCTAACGGAAGGAAGAACAAAAACCAACGGATGAAACCAAAAAAACGAAAAGTTGATCTTGTAGTCATTTCCGACGTTCATCTTGGAACCTATGGCTGCCGTGCAAAAGAACTGCTGCACTATCTCAAAAGCATTAATCCGACTACCATTGTACTCAATGGTGACATCATCGATATCTGGCAGTTCAGTAAAAGATACTGGCCCAAAAGCCACATGAAAGTTGTTAAGCACCTGATGCACTGGATAACGAAAGGCAAGAAAACCTATTACATAACAGGGAATCATGACGAAATGTTGCGGAGATTCGAAGGATTAAAAATGGGCTCTTTCAGCATTGTCAACAAATTAGTACTTGAACTGGAAGATGACAAGAGGGCCTGGATCTTTCATGGGGATGTTTTCGATGTCACCATGCAACATTCAAAATGGCTGGCGAAACTCGGAGCTATTGGGTACGACACGCTTATTGTTATAAATAGTGTTGTGAATTTTATTTCGGAGAAGGTATTTGGTAAAGGAAAGATTTCTTTATCAAAGAAAATCAAGAACGGCGTAAAATCAGCAGTTAAATTTATTAATCATTTTGAACAGACAAGTGCAGATATAGGAATAAGCCAACAATACGATTTTGTGGTTTGTGGTCACATTCACCAACCTGAGATCAGGGAGATTACAAATGCAAATGGATCTATTTTATATCTTAATTCCGGAGACTGGATAGAAAACCTGACGGCTTTGGAGTATCATAAAGGTCAATGGAGCATTTACAAATTTGCCGAGCATGGCCTTCTGGATATGATCCTTAACAAGGAAGAAGAAGAAATAGAATTATCAAACAACGAATTGTTTTCAAATTTGCTTACAGAATTCAGGATGATTAAGAAATGAAAATACTCTACGCTATCCAGGGTACTGGAAATGGACATGTTGCAAGGGCGACTGAGATAGTTCCGTTGCTAAACAAAAAGGGCCAGGTAGATGTTCTCATCAGTGGAAGTCAATCTGATCTTCAACTTCCGTTCCCGGTAAAATATAAGGTGGGAGGACTCAGCTTTATTTTTGGTAAAAAAGGAGGCATTGATCTTCTTGCTACTTATAAAAAAAGTCACCTCAAGCAATTATTAAAAGAGGTCAGCAAACTTCCTGTAGAAGATTATGATCTTATTATCAGTGATTTTGAGCCGGTTTCTTCCTGGGCATGTTATTTAAAAAACAGGACCTGCGTGGCACTCAGTCACCAGGCTGCAGTATTGAACAAGAAAACACCACACCCCAAAAAAACAGATCTTGTCGGAAGAGCAATCCTTAAGTCATATGCACCTGCTACTGTTAGCTATGGATTTCATTTCCGTGGTTATGATGAAAATATATTTACACCCGTTATAAGAAGCGAAGTGAGGAAACAGGCAACGGGAAACCTTGGTCATTACACCGTTTATCTTCCGTCCTATAGTGACAAACGGATCATCATTGAACTATCGAAATTTGAAGGTGTTAAGTGGGAGATCTTCTCAAAGCATTTTACTCATGCCATCTCATCAGATACAATAAAACTGTTACCTATCAATAGTGATTCGTTTTTGAAAAGCATGGCATCGTCACAAGGAGTACTTTGCGGCGCCGGCTTTGAAACCCCGGCAGAGGCTCTATATCTGGGAAAAAAGCTGTTGGTCATACCAATGAAAAACCAGTATGAACAGCATTGTAATGCGGCTGCTTTAAGTGAAATGGGAGTACCTGTGATAAAAAGCCTGAAAGAAAAACATCTGCATGTGATAAGTGAGTGGATGAAGTCAGGTCCAACCATTCCTGTGGATTATAAAGATGAAACTGCAGAACTGATAGACCGCATCATTGATACACATGCGGTGCATGCGCACACTCTTTCTGTTAGTCCGATCGGGCCTGAAAAACTGACAGTAAAAAAGCTGAGAGGACTGACCATCAAAAAAATCCTTTTAAAACTTTCTCATTAAGATGGCGTTTTCGAAGGTTGATTTTGGCGAAGATTTCGCCTGGGGCGTTTCGTCAGCTGCATTTCAAATTGAAGGAGCGGTGAACCAGGGTGGTAAAGGCCGTTCGATCTGGGATGAATTTTCACATAAAAAAGGGAAGGTCCGTAACGGGGACCTGGCTGACATAAGCTGCGACTTCTATCATAAGTTTCCGCAGGACCTGGCTCTTATGCGTTCAATGAATATTCAAAACTTTCGGTTTTCATTGTCATGGAGCAGAATATTTCCTTCCGGTACAGGGAATATCAGCAAATCAGGAGTTGACTATTACAATCGCCTTATTGATTTTTGCCTTGAACTAGGGATTGAACCATGGGTAACAATATATCATTGGGACCTGCCCCTGGAACTACAACATAAAGGGGGATGGTCAAATCGTGAAATTATTCACTGGTTTGAATCTTACGCTGCCTTCTGCATAAAAACATTTGGAGACAGGGTAAAAAATTGGATGATCCTGAATGAGCCTATGGTGTTTACAGGGGCAGGATATTTTCTGGGTATACATGCGCCGGGCAAGACCAATGTTGAAGAATTTTTTAGTGCCGTACATCACGCCGCTTTATGCCAGGCGATTGGTGGTGCGGTACTGAGATCATCCCGTTCGGATATAAAAATTGGAACCACCTTTTCCTGTTCGCAAATTCAACCGGCCTCACAAACCCAGTTTGATATAGCCGCGGCTTCAAGAATGGATGTCCTTCTTAACCGTTTATTTATTGAACCGCTTTTGGGTGAAGGTTATCCGTTAAAAGATCTCAGGATACTTCAGCGTATCGAATCGAATATAAAGGATGGCGATGAACAGCGACTTAAGTTTGACATGGATTTTGTTGGGCTGCAAAATTACACCAGGGAGGTTGTAGCCTACTCATGGCTGGTTCCTTACATGCAGGCAAAAATTATTAAAGCAGATGAGCGGCATGTTGAAAGAACAAACATGAACTGGGAAGTATATCCACCATCGATATATGCCATGCTAAAACAATTCGGTGCATATAAAAATGTTCCGCCGATTATTGTGACCGAGAACGGTGCAGCTTTTAATGATGTTATACATGACGGTATAATCAACGACCTGGAAAGAAAAAAATTCCTGCAGCTTTATATTGGCCAGGTTCTGAAAGCAAAAAATGAAGGTACTGCCGTCAAGGGTTATTTTGTCTGGACCTTTACGGATAATTTTGAGTGGGCCGAAGGCTTTGAACAGCGGTTTGGTATCGTAAATATTGACTTCACCACCCAAAAAAGGACGATTAAATCATCAGGGTTATGGTATAAAAAATTTCTTTCGGGGTTGCCCGTTGAAACAGGAGACCCGGAAGCAGTAAAAAATACGGAAGGAAACATTTCTAACGATATATTTGCGCCTTAATTGATGCCATAAAAATAAAAATTATTGGATATGAAAATCTCAGGTAAATTTTTTTTAACAGAACAAGGAAAGATAACAAGGCGTTCAAAATCTATGAAAGTTCAGAAGATATTATTGCTGGCCGTTTGTTATTTTTTTATAGTCGCCGTATCTGCGCAGCAAATGAAAATTGCAACATTCAATATACGGTATGATAATAAAAGAGACAGCGGGAATCTATGGGTAGACCGGGCTCCGATCGTATCAGCCCTGATAAGGTTTCATGACTTCGATGTCTTTGGCACCCAGGAAGGATTGAAAAATCAACATGATGATATCAGCCGGGCTTTGCCGGAATACACCCGTTATGGATTGGGCAGGGATGACGGAAAAGAAAAAGGTGAACATTCAGCAATTTATTTTAAGACAAGTGAATTCAAATTGCTTAAAAGTGGTGATTTCTGGTTATCAGAAACGCCTGATAAACCGTCGTTGGGATGGGACGCTACCTGTTGCAACCGCATTACATCATGGGTGTATCTGCAGCATAAAAAGACCGGTAAGAAGTTTTATATGTTCAATGCACATTTTGATCACCAGGGTGTAAAAGCAAGAAAGGAGAGCAGCCTGCTTATACTGAAAAAGATACGTGAAATTGCAGCCGGACAGCCGGCGATCTTTACAGGTGATCTGAATGGTTCACAGACCAGCGAATGGTACCTTACCCTTGCCAATTCCGATATTCTCAAAGATTCCTTCAAAGAAGTTAAATATCCTTATGTTAACAACGCTTCTTTCAACTCGTTTGGAAAAGCCAGGAAGAGTTTTGAGATCATTGATCATATATTTAGTACCAAACATTTTTCAGCGAGCAAATGGGGAATACTTACTGATACCTACAATGGGAAATTTCCATCAGATCATTTCCCTGTTGTTGCATACCTGACACTCAAATAATCAACTTTTTAGCGGTAATTTAAGGCTGGTCTGATATTTTTGCCAATTCGCCGGGCGCCTTCGGGCTTCCGGCGAATTATTAGTTTAGAAACAAATCCTAAGATGAGGCAAAAAAGGAATCGGGCCATATTACCAATATTACTTACGATCATTTTGTTCGCCCTTGAATCAAAGGTTCAGGCGCAGTTCAGCGACAGCATTACCCGTTATATCTCTTACACAGCGACCGGTGTAATAAATAAAACAGATGATGGGGATTCTTATGTTTTAAATAATAATCTTCGGTTCAATGTAAGGCGCAAGGATGTTTCATTGAACGCAGCTGCTGGTTGGATTTATGGAGAACAGAATGACCAGCGAACCAATAACGATTTCACATCTTCTCTTGATTTCAATCTCTTTAAAACATTTAAGCATTTCTATTATTGGGGATTGACTACTTATGAAAAAAGCTTTTCACTGAAAATCAATGACCGGTTCCAGACTGGTCTTGGCATTGCTTACAATATCGTCGAGAAAAAACCGCTGTTTATAAATGTGAGTGAGGGGGTTTTATTTGAGAAGAGTGATGTGTTTATCAATGATACAACAAGGGAGAAAAACAATATCCTTCGAAATTCCTTTCGCTTCAGGTATCGATGGGTCATAAAAGAAATTATAACTCTTGACGGAACTCATTTAATTCAAAATTCTTTATCGGATGGGAATGATTATATTCTCAAATCAGTAAATGGCTTAAGTTTTCGTTTATATAAGTGGTTAAACTTTACCACGGCTCTCACCTACAACAGAGTGGGGAAAACTGATCGTCAGAATCTTCTCGTGACATTTGGTTTGACCGCAGAAAAATATTTTTGACAGAATGTTTGATCAGTTTTGCTAAATAATTTAGTATTTCCTACATTTACAGTGAAAATCTGATTAATTATTCGATAAACGCAACATACAAAATGGAAACCTCTGATACATCAATTGCCTTATTCAGCAATAAGGTCCAGGCAGGATTTCCATCACCGGCTATGGATTACATGGAGGAGCGGATTGATCTCAATAAAGAATTTATTAAACATCCATTGGCAACATTTATTGTTGAATGTACGGGTGATTCCATGATCAATGCGTTTATTCCTCCAAAAGCAAAACTTATTGTCGATCGCTCCTTATCTCCCAAAAGCGGGGACATAGTTTTAGCTGTGATAAATGGAGAGTTTACGGTTAAGTTTCTAAAAAAAAACGATTACAATTGTTTTCTTATACCGGCGAATAGTAAGTACAAAGAAATAAAGGTACTTCCGGAGATGAATATGGAAGTGTGGGGAGTTGTTACAAGTATAATCACAGATACGAGGGATGTAAAAAGATGTATGCTTTAGTTGACTGCAATAATTTCTATGTTTCGTGTGAGCGTTTGTTTGATCCAAAACTTGCAGGAAAACCAATAATAGTTTTATCCAACAACGATGGCTGTGCCATTGCCAGGAGTGAAGAAGCAAAAAAGCTCGGCATAGATATGTGTACGCCCGCATTTATGATCCAGAACCTGATTGAAAAAAACGAAGTGAAGGTTTTCAGTTCCAACTATACATTATATGGCGATATATCCGACCGGGTGATGCAAACCATTGGCAGCTTTGTTCCGGGGATGGAAATTTATTCTATCGATGAAGCCTTCCTGGACATGCATGATTTGAACTTCGCTGACCTGTTAAGCATTGGTGCTGATATACGGAAGACGGTAAAAAGAAATATAGGCATACCAGTTACCGTTGGCATAGCGCCGACAAAAACGCTTGCAAAAATGGCTAACCGGTTCGCAAAAAAGAAACGAAAAGATGCCGGGGTTTTCTGGGCCGCCAATAACGAACTCATAGATGTGATGTTAAAGGAAACGGCCGTTTGCGACATTTGGGGCATCGGACATCAACACTCATTGTTGTTGAAAAAAAATGGGATTCATACGGCTTATGAACTTACAAGAGTTCCGGAGGAATGGGTACGGGTAAATATGTCGGTTGTGGGCCAAAGGCTATTGAATGAGCTACTTGGGATACCCACTATTCAATGGGAGTTTGAAACACCCTCGAAAAAGAACATTTGTACTTCCCGTTCATTTGGATACCTGTTAACTGATATAACGATCATCAAAGAAGCGCTTTGCAATCATGCGGCAACCTGTGCATTGAAATTAAGACAACAAAGAACCTGCTGTTCCTCGGTTCATGTATTTATTCAAACCAATCTGCATAGAGTGGGAGATCTTCAGTATTCGAGATCCATAGATGTGGAACTGGAGACCGCATCCAACGATAGTTCGGTAATTATCAAGGCGGCGTCAAAGGGACTTGATATCATTTTCAAAGAAGGATTCAGGTACATGAAATGCGGTGTGATTGTGTCAGAATTTGTTCCTGAAAACAATATTCAGCAAAACATGTTTGACAATTCAAACTTGGCAAGATCGAAGAACGTTATGAGCGCACTTGATAGTATCAATAAAAGCCTGGGTAAAGAAATTGTGAGATTTGCGGTCCAGGGATTTGAGAAAAAATACCGGTTGAAGACAGCATATATATCCCGGAAATACACAACGAATATTGACCAGGTAATAAAAGTTTTGAACTGATGTTTCAGCCTTTTGAAAAATTTAAAATTGAATATATAAGCAGCCTTATCGGGCTGAGTAAGTTATACATCGTTACACAGACTTATGCGCGGGGAACAACCGCCGGCGTTGCCGTGGAAAAAGATTCCCTGTTGCTGACTGACTATGATGATTTGGGTATAGCAATGATTCATTATAAGGCGGTGATCAATGATAGATTCGCGGCCATTATTCATCTTTCAAAGCCTGCTCATAAACAAAAGTTGACAGACATGTTAGCACCGGGATCCAACTATGATCTTTATTGGGCGGTTGTTAAAAGTAAAATACTGCTTGAGCGGCAGATTAATAAAAGGTACCGGGACAGTATGCGTGAGTATATTAAAGAAAATACGACATGGCGCATCGATCATGACACTACAGTCCGGCCTTCGCTCCAGCTGATTTTTGGTGAACTATTTATCGTAATTAAACATGGAAAACAGGTAGTAAGAGTTAAATTTGAGGAACTCGAAAAATGACCTGCAATGTGTTACGATATTTCGTTTACGGTGAACATTAAAGAATTGGGCGATTATATTCCAGACCTGGTCTATGATACACAGATCTCCATCAATTTTGATGCGACCATGCATATCATGGCTCATGGATATGGTGAACACCCGATTATTTACCGCGACAGGAATGACATGTTAATTCATTGCCGGCTGATGGAGTGGGGTTGTATTCCCTTTTATGTGAAAGAAGAAAAAGCATTTCTTTCGCAACGCAATACAATGCTGAATGCAAGAAGCGAACGCATCCTGGAAGATAACCGTAGTTACTGGTATAAAATAAGAAATCGTCGCTGCCTGATCCCTGTTTCAGGAATATATGAACATCGTGAAATTACCGGATGGAAGAAAAAAGTTCCATATTTTATTCAGCTGCATGAGCAACCGGTATTTTTTCTTCCGGGTTTGTATTCAGTTGCCGAATTACCGGACCTCGAAACGGGTGAATTGATAAAACGATTTACCTATACGCTAATAACGCGGAACGCTAACAGGGTGATGATGATGATTCATAACGGAGGTGATAACAAATTTCGCATGCCTTTGTTCCTGCCCTTAAGCATGTCAGTGGAATGGCTCAACGAGGATCTTACTGAAGATCATTATAAAGCTATTCTTGATTTTGAAATGCCTTCTGAGCAGTTGAAGTACCATCCCGTTTATACAATCAGGGGAAGAACCCCAAGACCTGATAATAAAATGAAAAACGAAAGATGGGAATGGGAAAAACTTCCTGAATTATAATTGCATTTGATCATTTTATTTTTTTTATTTCAAATTGAACTATCGTACATTAGGATAAGAGAATCTCCACTATCCTTTCATCGTTTACCTTTCTTATAAACCATAAAAGCTTATCTATGGCCAAAACTCTACTCAACTACACATGTAGTGCAGGCATACTATTGTGTGCACTGACACCATCCTTCTCCCAGGTTCCCGGTAATCCAAGACTAGACAGAGCAATCATTCCTAAATCGGCACCAGACAAAAGTGGTTCCAGGCTAAGTCCGGATCTGAGGAAGCTTGTTCTACAATCAAAGACAGCTGATATTACCAACCTTGCCAAACCTTCACCAGGGGATATAGGCAATGGGCTTGAAAGCCTCATCCAGGTATATAATGGTAAAGTTGTTATTGATGCAACCATAGCCGGAGATCAGGCTCAGGCCAGGCTTCAGCTCGAAAAAGCCGGCGCTACAATTACCGGCTCATTTGGGAGAATTATATCGGCACTTATTCCGATAGAATCCTTGCCCAAACTTGAACAGGCGACACAATTACAGTTTGTAAAGCCTGCTTATAAACCGAGGCATCAGCATCGACCTCTTCTAAAAAACGAATTATCTGAAAAAACTATGTACCAGCCTGCGCCAGTCCAGACGGTATACAGCCAGGGCGATACAGCCCAGGGGTCATATATTGCCAGGAACAAGTATAAGGCGAATGGCAAGGGTGTTAAGGTTGGTATATTATCAGACTCTTATAACAACCTGGGTGGGGCCGAAACCGGAGTATTGAATGGCGAGCTCCCCGGACCAAAAAATCCCTACAATTATAAGAAGCCGGTAACGGTTCTGTCGGACATGGACTCTGGTGGAATAGACGAAGGCAGGGCAATGGCTGAAATTGTCCATGACGTAGCTCCGGGAGCCGAGATCGCTTTCCATACTGCTGATTTTGGGCAAGCGGCTTTTGCCCAGGGAATTGTTGACCTTGCAAATATTGGTTGCAAAGTAATAGTTGATGATATATACTATTATGCCGAACCATATTTCCAGGATGGAATCATTGCCCAGGCAATTGATAAGGTAGTAAAAAAAGGGGCTACATATTTCACTGCGGCGGGAAATTCATCCAACAGGTCATATGAGATGAATTACAAACCGACGGACTATCAACCTCTGGGTCCTGGTTGGGGCACGGCTCATAATTTTGCAGCTCCTGGTGCCGCACCGATCTATTATCAGCCTGTATTTATTCCTACCGACGGGATTTTTACAGTTGGTTTCCAGTGGGATGATCCATTTTATTCGGCGGGCGGATTAGGAGCAGAGTCGGACCTCGATATATTTTTATTCGACAATAACGGTAATCTGATCTCCCGGTCGATATACAACAATATTGGTAACGACCCTTTTGAATTTCTTGGATTATATAATAACAGTCCAAATACTACTTTTTACATTAGCCTGGTTAAATATGCCGGACCTAATCCATCAAGGCTTAAATATGTCATGTTTGACCAGGGTTCTTTTTATTCCAATGTTCCGATCCCTGGCCAGTTTGCACCTGCTATAGTAGGCCATTCTAACAGCGCTGGGGCTATCTCCACCGGAGCAGCCTGGTATAAGTCAACTCCTGCATACGGGTTGGATCTTCCCTTGATTGAAGGTTTTTCTTCATTGGGTGGAACCATGATTTATTTTGATAAAGAAGGCATCAGGATACCTGCCATCCTCCGGAAGAAACCAGATATTACTGCCCCGGATGGTGGAAATACTTCTTTCTTCACAAGAGATGATGCGGGAGACACTGACGGATTTCCGAATTTCTATGGAACATCAGCCGCAGCCCCGCATGCCGCTGGTGCTGCCGCGTTAATGATAGATGCACAAAAGCTGAACACTTTAACACCGTCACAGATCCGGGGAATTATGGCTGCAAAAACATACGATATGGATAACCGTTATGCGGCTGGTTTCGAGAAAGGCTTTGATTACAATACCGGTATGGGGCTTATAAGAGCAGATCAATCAATAGGCGAAGTAAGGTTTCCGAATCTTTATATAAAAAATCTTGAACTCGTAGCATTGTGTTCCGATGATCCGGGCAAATCAAGAAATTGGAAAATTGTTAACCCAAATCCTTTCGAAGTAAAAGTTCATTGGTTCCTTACTGGATTTGGACAGGATAACAAAACATCTGTTCCACCAGGTGACACTTATTTCAGCACTCAAACCGGGTATTACCGGAACCAGCCGGTACCCAATATCGTGATATTGGACTGGGAAGATAATTTTGGATTTACCCGGTTTGACCTTGCATCTGCAAAAACAAACGAATGTAAAAATGATGTTGCAGGTACACAGGTACTCTCAGTTGGTGACAAGGCTGCCCTGGTAAAAGAAAAACCTGTAAAACCAGAAATTGCAGACGTATTTCCAAATCCCAGCAGCTCACAATTCAAACTATATTTATCGCTTAACAATCCAGGTAAAGCTGATATAACATTATTCACCGAAAGTGGTAAAATGCTCTATCGCAATAACGTCCAGGGAAGCGGCATTTATGACATTGATGCCAGCAATTACAAGCCAGGTTTATACCTGATGAAAATAAAACAAGGTTCCTTTACACGGACATTGAAGCTGATCAAACAATAATGACCTTAAAAAAATAAAAGCTAGTTACTGATCAACAGAAATCTTTTTCCGAAGGCAAAAACAAATCAGCGAAGGCAGTGGTAATTCCCTGCCTTCGTCTGTTTAGATAAGAGCAATTCCTATAAGATCTAAAGATAATTTGCATTGGAATAAATTTCTTCATTACTAAAATCGTTATATTGTTTGTGGCTTTAACCCTTTAACCTTATATGCGACTTTCAGTCTATGTGTACAAAACGTACCACAGGATCCTCCTTGAGCGTCTCATAACAAAACACGCTCATCACATTTCCGGTTCAATGCTGGATGTTGGTGCACTCAGCCCGCGATATAATCATTTGTTTAAAGCTTCTGTTACTTCCGTTGATATTGTTGTAAATGAGAAGCTCGGTGTTCAATATGGTGATATTGAAAAAGGCCTGACATTTGAAGATGCCGCTTTTGACAGCGTTATCTGCATCGAGGTCTTCGAATACCTGGATAATTATCAATCGGCAATCGATGAGATTCATAGGTTGTTGAAACCGGGAGGGAAAGCGTTGATCAGCTTGCCTTTCATTTACCGGGACCACCTTGATAATATCAGGTTAACCGAAAAAATGCTTAAATCAAAACTGAAACAGTTCAGTTCTGTTTCCAGCATACGGATAGGCAATGGTTATATCGTTGTCTGGGATATCCTTAAAAGGAAGATCTTCAGTATCAGGCTGAAACCGCTTCGATACTTTTTCTTTATTCTACTCTTGCCTTACCTGGCTATATTGAAATTATTTAATGTTCAGAAGATCAGGGATGATTTTTATTCCGGCCTGTTCATGATAATTCAAAAGTGATCGTTTGTTATCCTGATTAAGCCAACATCAGAACATTTTAAGGGCAAAGACATTTAACTTTACCGAAATCCATTTTAATGCGGGTATTGTTATTTATTTTTTTGTTCGGAGCAGCTAGCTTATCTGCCCAGGATACATTTTATTTTAAGAAAGGACTTGTGGTGAATGCACCCGTTCGGTATGGACGTGAAGCACTTTACATGGACGAGCTTGCATGGCAGCTCTATAAGGGCAATCTGAAATCCCCGGCTGATGGGGCCACGTTTATGAAAGATGATAAAGGCGAACCTGTAACATGGAAAGAAATTAAGGCCGACAGCCTGCATCGCCTGAGAGGCAGCGGTGGAGGATTTGGCGCTGGCCGCAGGGGACCGACCTATCTTTATCTGAGTTATAAATCTGATAAAGAAAAAACGGCGCTGGTGAATATCAGGGGTAATGCCGGATTTTATCTTAACGGGGAACCACATATGGGCGATGCTTATAGTTCAGGATGGTTATATGTACCGGTAAAGCTCAGGAAAGGATTGAATGAATTTTATGTCAGAGGAACTTTCGTTACTGCAAGCATGGTACTGAATACGAAACCTGTTTTATTAAGTACAGAAGATGCAACAATTCCCTCCCTCCTGGTCAACCAGGCAGAAAAGAAGGGTATGGCAGGTGTTGTTGTTATCAACACATCATCAAAAGAAATAGCAAACGCAACAATAAAAAGCATATTGGCCGGCAGAATAACTGAAACCAAATTACCTTCTATACCGGCATTGGCTATGCGAAAGGTTATTGTTGAATTCGACGCATCTGGCATTAGTATAGCAGGTAAACACCGTTGTGAACTCATATTATCACAGAAGTCCGGCCAGTTGGACACAGGAAGCATCATACTTGAGGCGCCCGTACCTGGTGCTCAATACAGTGCTACTTTCGTAAGTGCCATCGATGGAAGCCTTCAATATTATGCTGTTACTCCGCAATCAGATCCGAAACCGTCCGGCAATGCACTTTTTCTTTCTGTGCATGGTGCCGGTGTTGAAGCGATAGGGCAGGCCAGGGCTTATAAACCCAAAGATTGGGGAACATTGGTTGCAGCTACAAACCGGCGCCCCCGCGGCTTTAACTGGGAAGACTGGGGCCGGCTCGACGCATTGGAGGTGCTTGAAATTTCGAAAAAACAATTTAAGCCTGATCCCCGGCGTATATATCTTACCGGTCATTCGATGGGTGGTCATGGAACCTGGTTCCTGGGTGCAACATATCCCGACAAGTGGGCCGGCATTGCCCCTTGTGCAGGTTACCCAACATTAAAAGGATATGGCTCAGCTGATGGCCTGATACCCGATAGTAGTGCGAATCCAATTGAAAAAATACTATTGCGTTCAAGCAATCAAAGTGATGTGATCAAACTTGCCGGGAACTACAAGGCTTTTGGTGTTTATATATTTCATGGAGATGCCGATAAAACCGTTTCTGTAAATTATGCACGCCAGATGAAAAAGATCCTGGCGGATTTTCATCCTGATCTTAGTTATTATGAATATCCTGGCGGGGAACATTGGTTCGGTGATCATAGCGTTGACTGGAAGCCCATATTTGATTTTTTCAAATGGCATAATTTGCCCGCTGATACAACGAGGAACAATATAGACTTTACTACAGCCAGTCCCGGCATTTCTTCTTCTATGCACTGGGCAGCGGTTATGCAACAAGTTCATCCGCTTGAGTACAGCAGGATCCGGTTAAACCGAAACGTGGCATCAGGAGTGATAGCCGGTACAACAGAAAATGTAGAAATAATTAAACTAACCCTCGAAGGTTTTAGGCCGGGTACAAATGTTAAGATCACCCTGGATGGAGCCGGTGAAATTAAGCATACTGTTGCAGCGGATGGTGATAGTATATTTCTTCAAAAACAGCATCTCCAGTGGGCGAAAT
Organism: Flavitalea sp.; assembly: GCF_035489435.1. NCBI lineage: Bacteria > Pseudomonadati > Bacteroidota > Chitinophagia > Chitinophagales > Chitinophagaceae > Flavitalea > Flavitalea sp. Next base: position 5,712 of record NZ_DATHKG010000181.1, on the reverse strand, counting down.
GCAAAGCCCCATCTGTTGCAGCAAAAGGTCCTCATCGTTATGGTACCTTCAAGGATGCATTCAATCATCAGATGGTATTTGTGTACGGAACTACTGGCAATGCTGAAGAAAACAACTGGGCATTGAACAAGGCGAAGTTTGATGCTGAAACCTGGTACTATCGTGGGAACGGGGCTGTAGATATCATAAGCGACAAAACATTTGATCTGGAAAAGTATGCCGGGCGGGGAGTGATTCTTTTTGGAAACGCCAATACAAACAGCGCATATAATAGTCTGCTCAAAGATTGTCCTATTAAGGTAGAACGTGGAAAAATAACTGCAGGTGATAAATCATGGAACGGTGATGACCTCGCGACCTATTTTGTCTGGCCGATCAAAGGTTCATCAAACGCGTCTGTTGGAGTAATATCTGGCACGGGCCTCAAAGGTATGCGTGCAGCTAATGCTAATCAATATTTTGCCGGCGCAAGTGGATTTCCTGATTTTATGATCTACTCAATCGATATGCTTCATGAAGGAACAAAACATCTGAAATCAGCCGGTTTTTTTGACAATAACTGGAAGCTTGCAGATGCGGAACAACATTCAGTGCAGTAAGATAAACCCATGATCAGATAACTGAATAGTTTTATCTTACAATTATCTCAAAAAAAACATATGAGAACAATTTCAATTACCGGAGCCGTAATTTTTGTGGTGTTGCTTTCATTTACCCTGAAGCCCATAAATGTAAAAGCTCCGGCAGTTCAACCACCTGCCCCTGTTCTACCTGTTCCTACCGAAAAACAACTGCGGTATCATGAAATGGAAATGAATGCATTCATCCATTTTACTACCAATACATTTACTGATCTTGAATGGGGGATGGGTGATGAAAGCCCCGCAATATTCAATCCAACATCGCTCAATGCGAAACAATGGGCAGGTGTTGTAAAAGAAGCAGGGTTTAAAGGTCTTATTCTGACAACAAAACATCATGATGGATTCTGTTTATGGCCATCAAAGTTTACTGATCATTCACTCGAAAAAAGCCCTTATAAAAATGGCAAGGGTGACATCGTAAATGAAGTTTCAGATGCAAGCAGGCAGGCAGGCTTGAAATTCGGTGTATATCTTTCGCCCTGGGACCGCAACCGTTCCGATTATGGCACACCGTCATATGTTGAGTATTACCGTAACCAGCTAAAAGAATTGTTTACCCAATACGGGCCCGTATTTGAGATGTGGTTTGATGGCGCAAATGGTGGAAAAGGATACTATGGAGGAAGTAATGAAACGCGGAAAATTAATAGTGCAACCTATTATGACTGGCCGAAAACGCTTCAGATCGTAAGGTCAATACAACCTGATGTTTTGTTTTTCAGTGATGCAGGTCCTGATATCCGCTGGGTTGGCAACGAACGTGGAACTGCCGGTACCACCAATTGGAACACTATCACAAATGATACTTTATATGCCGGTAAATCAGGTATTGAAAAACTTTTGAATAGTGGAAGTGAGGACGGTAAGAGCTGGGTGCCGGCTGAAGTAGATGTTTCAATCAGACCAGGTTGGTTTTATCATGCAAAAGAAGACTCTTTGGTAAAGTCGCCTGAAAAATTGTTTGAGATATATCTCAGTTCAGTGGGCAGGGGATCAAACCTGCTGCTAAATCTTCCGCCGGATAGAAGAGGACTTATTCACGAAAACGATATAAGGGCATTGAAGGGATTCAAAGCCATAAAAGATGCGGCTTTCAAAAACAACCTCGCAAGCAGAGCCCGGATTACCGCAAGTAATACAAGAGGTAATGATAAAACTTTTGCTGCTTCCAATCTTAATGACCAGCAGAAAGATAATTATTGGGCAACAGATGATGAAGTACGGAATGCCGAAATTGAAATAAGCTTACAGCGCCCGGAAACAGTAAGCTATATTGTATTGCAGGAATATATCAGGTTAGGACAACGTATAAAATCATTTTCAGTTGAAGCTATGGTGGATGGATCATGGAAAGAAATAGCCACCGGTACAACAATTGGGTATAAAGTGATAAAAGCGGTTAAACCTGTATTAACACAAAAACTCAGGATCAGTATTAAGGATTCTAAAGCTTGCCCGGTTATTTCAGGCATCAGCATTTATTAGAGGTTATTTCACGCATCAGCTTTTTAGGAATTTAAATAATTAGTATTAAATCATTTTATCGTTTATTAGAATTAGAACGTTTAGAATTAGAACATTTGATTAATGTAGAATCATTAAGTAGCGTTAAAACAAATATGGGTGGTTTGTGCATATGCACATCCACCCATATTTCAATTTCCATTGCCACAAAAAACGATTGTGACAACGTGCTACTAATGCTCAGTTAACCTAATCCTTTTAGCCAGGTAACGAGTTCGTCCTTGCTTTTTCCAAGTTTTTGCTGGAGACGACCCAACAATTCATCGTCTTTTCCATCTTCATATTTCAGATCGTCATCAGTTAGGTCAGCATGAGCCTGTTTAACTTTGCCTTTTATCTCGTTCCACTTACCTTTTAATTCTAATTTATCCATGATCTTGTTTCTTATAATACTTAAAGAATTGTGCCATTGCCTGGAGTTCTCTTTATCTTATTAGGGATCAAAAGTTTAGAAATAATAATGACCTGGTATGTGCTTCGCCTGAGCAATGATTTCAACAGCCACAAATAAAAAAAGCACACATTTCTGTATGCTCTGTTTTACGTTATGTTTAACAAATGTCAGGCAGGAACCGCTTCCAGTTGCGCAACCTGTATATTTGCCAGGAGTTTAATGTCTTCTCCAAGGGCAAGTCCACCTGCTTCAGTGATAGAATTATAAGTTAGACCAAATTCTTTGCGGTTGATCTTACCAGATACTTCGAAGCCATGTTTTACATTACCATAACCATCTTTTTCAGAACCGCCGTATTCAACATCAAGTTCTACTGGTTTGGTAACACCATGCATGGTAAGATTGCCGGCTAATTTATAGTCATCACCTTTCACTTTTGTAAATGATGTTGATTCGAAATCGATTGTTGGATATTTGTCGGTTTCAAAAAAGTCTGTATTCTTCAGATGCGCGTCACGTTGCGGTTGATTTGTATCAATACTGTCAACATCAATTGAGAAATCAACTTTCGCGTTTTCGAATTCACCTGATGTTGAAGTCGCTTTACCGTTGAAAGACTTGAATGTACCGGTAACGGTAGAAATCACCAGGTGTTTCACTTTAAAATGTACTTCAGAATGCGTGGGGTCTATTGCCCAGATTGTTTTTGCCATGATTGTTCGTTTGATAAATGTTAGTATAATTAATAAATATTTTAATGCTTGATTCCAGCCAGGAAGTTGTTAACCGATTCATTGAGTACCGGATCGTTCAGGTCAGGAATTTCTTTCTCCCGGGCCATCATTTGAATCGATACAAGTCCATGAAGCATTGACCAGAAACTTTTCATTTTTGTTAAGCTCTCATTTTCACTAATGACCCTTCCTTCATAAAGATGCAGTATGGTGTTTCTTAAGGTTTCTATCAGTTCTCTTAATTCTTTCATTTCGTTCACGGTTTCACAACCTGGCATGCCCATACCATACATCAGCTGATAAAACTCCTGGTTCTCAAAAGCAAAATTCCAATATGCGAAAGTCACTGACCGCAGGTGATCCACCGGGTCCGTTATCTTCTTACCGGCAAGTATCAAATCTTTATTCAGCAAGCTGAAACCCTGCCGGGTAAACTCGCTCAATATTGCTTCCTTATTTTCAAAATGATCGTAAATCACAGGTATGCTATATTCGATAGCTTCCGCTATTTTCCGGATCGATAATCCCTGCCAGCCTTCTTCCTTAACAAGCTTCCAGGCTGCTGTAAGTATTGAGTCATATACTTCCTCTTTCTGCCTTTGTTTTCTTTCTATCGTACCCATTTCTTTTAATTGTGTTAGTCTTCCTAACTGCGTTAGCAAATCTAAGACGGTTATCATTATTTACCAAATTAAAGTTCAAACATTAATCCGTTTAAACACAATGGGAACCTATATTGTATTATATTCGGTGTGTAAACATCAATATATCATGGAGTTAGACAGAAAGGCGGATTTTGTGTTCAAATTGTTAAGATTCAGAACGCGGCAGAACATCGGTGGTCAGATCATGCTTAATTGACTTGCTATTTTCTTAAACACATCTCAGTAGTTATAAATAAATTGCTGGTTCTTTATGAAAGTCGGACTTTTTATTCCCTGTTATGTTGATCAATTCTATCCAAAGGTGGCCATTGCCACCCTGGAGTTACTGGAAAAGCATGGTTGTGAGGTAGTATTTCCATTGAACCAGACCTGTTGTGGACAGCCAATGGCGAACAGCGGTTATGCGAACCTGTCCAAAGGTTGTGAGCGTAATTTCCTGGAAAACTTCAGGGGATTGGATTATATAGTTTCACCATCGGGGAGCTGCGTTCTGCATATCAAAGAACATTTACATGATGATAAGGATCCCGCCGTTGCCCTGGCTATCAGTGAAAATATTTATGAACTAACCGAGTTCCTCACGGATATACTTAAGGTAGACAACCTTTCTGCCAGTTTCCCACATAAAGTTGGCCTTCATGTTAGCTGCCATGGACAGCGTGGCCTTTTTATTTCATCTATGTCTGAGCTGGTGAGTCCGTCATTTTCCAAACCCGAACAACTGCTTGGAATGGTAAAAGGTCTCCGTTTATCAAAGCCGGAACGGGTAGATGAATGTTGTGGTTTTGGAGGATCGTTTTGTGTTTTTGAAGAAGCTGTATCTGTGAAAATGGGCAAGGATCGTTTAAAAGAACATGCAGTTAATGATATCGAATTTATTACCGGTACGGATGTGAGTTGCCTGATGCATCTTGAGGGCATATTACGCAGGCAGGGTAGTGCAGTTAAGGTGATGCATATCGCTGAAATATTAAATCAAAATAACAATGCCGGTACTTAGTCATTCTGAAGCCGCGGCAGCATTTATTGCTGATGAAAAGCGTACCGACTGGCATGATGAAACGCTGTGGTTCGTTCGTGAGAAACGTGACCGAGCTGCACATACGGTTACTGAATGGGAAACCCTGCGCCAGCTGGCATCTGATATTAAGGATCATACATTGTCTGATCTTGACAATTATCTTTTGCTATTCGAGCAAAAAGCTATTTCAAATGGCATCCGTGTGCATTGGGCTGCTGATGCCAAAGAACATAATGAGATTATTTACCGGGTCATCCGTGACCATAAAGTGAGCCGGATAGTGAAAAGTAAATCGATGCTCACCGAAGAGTGTCACCTGAACGATTTCCTGGTTAAGCAGGGCATTGAGGTGGTAGACACGGATCTTGGTGAAAGGATTGTTCAATTCAGAAAAGAAACTCCCAGTCATATTGTACTTCCTGCCATACATCTGAAAAAGGAAGATGTAAGCGCAACTTTTCACGAACATCTTAATACTGAAAAAGGCAATAATGACCCACAATATCTTACTGAAGCTGCGAGGCAGCATCTTCGTGACAAATTCATCCAGTCTGAGCTTGCTATAACAGGAGTAAACTTCGCCATTGCAGAAACCGGTGGATTTGTGGTTTGTACCAATGAAGGCAATGCTGACATGGGTGCACATGCAGCTGCTATCCATATTGCCTGTATGGGTATCGAAAAGATAATACCCAGGGCAGCTGATCTCGGCGTTTTCCTCAGGTTACTT